>JAUVWO010000048.1 GCA_030604065.1 Methanomassiliicoccales archaeon
GGCGGAAGGGTACCCAGACATCCAGTTCAACGACCTCATCATTGACAACGCCTGTTATCAG
This sequence comes from Methanomassiliicoccales archaeon, assembly GCA_030604065.1. Lineage (GTDB taxonomy): Archaea > Thermoplasmatota > Thermoplasmata > Methanomassiliicoccales > JAUVWO01 > JAUVWO01. The sequence continues at coordinate 62 of JAUVWO010000048.1, forward strand.
ATGGCCATACGCCCCCAGCAGTTCGACGTTATCGTGGCTCAGAACCTGTACGGTGACATAGTGTCCGATCTCGCTGCCGGCCTGGTCGGTGGCCTGGCGTTGATGCCTGGGGCCAACATCGGTGACAATGTTGCCGTGTTCGAGGCGGCCCATGGTTCTGCACCTGACATAGCGGGGCAGGGCAAGGCCAATCCGTCGGGGATAATGCTCTCGGCCGCTTGGATGCTCAGTTATATGGGCATGACGGATGAGGGAGAGCGACTCAAGGCGGCGGTGGAAACAGTGCTCAGCGAAGGCAGCACTCTCACCCTGGACATTGGGGGTACAGCCACAACTGAGGAGTTCACCGAAGCGGTGATCGCCGCCATCTAGCGGGAGACCTTCTTCCGCTCCACCCCTTTTATCCTTTTTATCTTGCCTTGATCGATGGCCCACTGGTAGCCCTTCATCTCAGAGGGGGCGATGGCTATACGATCGCCGACATTGTGCTTACGTCTATACTCCCAGTTGGTGAATCCGGACATCACCCGATAGGCCATTGCCTGCTCCACCGCCTGATTGGATATGGACCCCCTCATCATGGAGTAGGTGCCGTTGTATATGGCCAGCTTCCCATCCCTAAGCTCTGCCACCCGGTTACACACCGCATCTAGGAAATACCGGTCATGGGTGACCACCAGCATGGTACCGGGGTACTCTATCAGAGCCTCCTCCACCGCAGCTCGTGTGGGGATGTCCAGATAGTTGGTGGGCTCGTCCAGTATTAGTAGGTTTCGTTTCTCCGCCATCAGTGCCGCCAGGGCCACTCTGGCCCGCTCACCGCCTGACAGGGTGGATATGGGTCGCTCAGCCAGCTCGCCGGTGATAAGGAAACGGGCCAGCAACTGCCGGGCCGCCAATCTCTGGTCCTTGCCCATTATCAGCATTAGCTGTTCTTCCGGGGTCAACTCCGGATCCAGACGGTCATGGCCCTGTGCGAAGTAACCTATATTGGCTCCCGGGGCCACCCACAGGTCGCCATCGACCGGTAACTCCCCGACGAGTCCCTTTAGCAAAGTGCTCTTCCCGGCACCATTGGGCCCGAACACGCCAAGCTTGTCACCGACCATCATATCCAGGTCGATAGAATTCACCATCATCTGGCCTTCCCGTGACACCGATATGCCCTTGGCCATTATCACGTTCTTGCCAGACTTATTGCTTGCCTCGATGCGCACTTTCATGTTGCGCTCTCTTGGCTTCTCGATCTGTTCCACCGCATCGGCCCTACGTTCCAGTCTCTTGTGCTCGCCGGAGTACCGCTGGCGCCGATACATGTCCTCGGCCGCCTGCAGGTACCTATCGCGCTCGATCCGAGCTTTTTCCGATGCTTTGTACGACTTGGCCACTTCCATCGCCTTCTTCTCGGCGAACTGGGTGTAGTTGCCCTTGAATCGTTTAAGGTGGCCACGGTCGATGTCGGCCACCGATGTCGCCACCCGGTCCAGGAAGAACCGATCGTGGGATACCACCACCAGGCCGCCGTCGAACTTCAGCAGATAGTCCTCTAGCCACTCCACGGTCTCCACGTCTAGATGACTGGTGGGCTCGTCCATGAACAGCAGGTCCGATCCCTCCGCCTGCACTATGACCCGTGCGAGCATCACTTTGGTCCGCTCCCCCCCACGTAGTTGTGACATGGGCCGATCGGCCAGCTCTGGACCCAGTCCCACCGCGGCCATGGCCTTCTCACCCGAGAACGATAGAGACACCCCTGTGATGGAGTCCTTCTCTTTCTCCAACCGGGAGTATTCCTCTGCCACTGTGTTCCAGTCGATGTCCCCTCCGCTGGTCATCAATGATTCGAGTTCGTCCATCCTGGCGGTGATGGTCATCATATCCCCCGCCGGTGTGCCCACTACTTGACCTACGGGCTCGTCCCCGTTCAGGTCGGGAAATTGGGGTAGATACCCTATGCGATTTGTGCGGATGTCCATCTCCCCTGTATCAGGACTTATCTGTCCCATCAGCAGCTTCAACAGTGTGCTTTTGCCCACACCGTTCCTGCCCACTAAGCCGATGGCATCTCCGCGATTGATCTGCAGTCTGACCGCGCTAAGCACCCGCTTGGTTCCGAAGGATTTGGTTAGGGCCTCTGACCTGAGGATCATTCCCCCAAATCCCCTGCCATGATAGATATGATTTGCTCCGACAAAGGTTTCTATCATCGATTGCGTTTCCGGTGTGATGGAGCCATTCATACTGGTGGCGCTTTTGATGATAGGCCTGTTCGCCGGCGCAATCACTGGCCTCACTGGATCATCGGGTGTTAGTGTGGTGGTCCCTATACTGGCCCTGTTCTTGGGATTCTCGATGTACGCCGCCATTGGCGCCTCTCTTCTAGTGGACATAATGTCATCGTTGGTGGTGTCGATGACCTACTTCCGCAGTGGCAACACTGACCTTCGTCATGGGCTGTGGCTGGCCTTAGGAGGGGTTAGCGGGGCCCAATTGGGTGCGCACTTCGCTGTCCGGGTCCCGGAGGTCGGGTTGGCGGCAGTGTTCGGCGTTTCCCTGTTGATCACTGGGGTGGCCCTATGGCGCAAAGGGTATGCGCTGGATGACCTGATCGAACGCTACGGAGGCCAGTTGGACCTGAGCACCCAGGCCAGGGTTTTAGCTGCCACTATTGGTTTTGGGATGATCATTGGCTTCATCACCGGCATCTTAGGGGCCAGCGGCGGATTGGGTGCCCTGGCGGTGCTCATCGTTGTCATGGGGTACTCTTTCCGTAAGGCGGTTGGGACGTCCACTTTCATCATGATGTTCACCGCTGCATCCGCCATAATACCCTATCAGCTGTACGGGTACATGATGTGGTACCACGCTCTGATACTAGGTGCGGCGGCCATGGTAGGTGGCAATCTGGCAGCACGCTACGCTAACCGTACTGACCTGGCCATGCTGGCGCGGGTGATCGCCGTAGCAGTGTTGGTCCTGGGGGCGCTCATGATGGTCACCATATTCCTATGACATGGCCTGGATTTATAGTGCAGGATGTCATTGTCCCTCTGTGCACCGGAGGGAGGCCAAGATAAGGGTCCTGTGTGTGGACGACGAAGAGGACTTCCTATCATTGACCAGAACATTCTTGGAGGCTAAGGACCTTGAGGTCTGCACCGCCTTAACTGGGATGGAGGCGTTGACTCTCTTGGACGGCCGCGATTTCGATGTGGTCGTCTCCGATTATGAGATGTTCGATATGGACGGCCTGCAACTGCTGGCCCAGATTCGCGATCGTGACCGTGACCTACCATTCGTGATATTCACCGGGCGCGGTCGGGAGGAGGTGGTGATCAAGGCTCTCAACCAAGGCGCCAGCGCCTATATTCAGAAGGCGGGTGAGGCCGAGATCCAGTTTCTGGAGTTGAGTACGACCGTAATCCAGTTGGGGGGACGGCGCCAGGCGCAACGGGAAGTGGCAGACAAGAACCGGCGCATTTCACAGATCCTAGAGAGCATGAGTGATGGTTTCATATCCCTCGATCGTGACCTGCGTCTGACCTACGCCAACCGTGTCTTCGCACGGTTGGCACGTAAGCCCTTGGGTGAGATAATCGATGAGGAATTCCTGCGCGTGTTCCCGTTCGCTATTGGCGGGGGAATGGAGGATCGGGTGCGCCAGGTCATGCGTACCGGGGAGATGCTCACCTACGATATTCGCCACATAGTGTTCGGTGAGCCCCATTGGTTCCGGGTACGGATGTATCCGCAGGAGGGCGGGGTATCGGTGTACTACGTCGATTATACCGATCAGAGGAAGATCGAGCAACAACTTATTGAGCACCAAGAGCGGCTGGAGCTGGTCATGGAGAGTGCTGATCTTGGATATTGGGACTGGACCGTCGGGGACGGATGCATGTATGTGTCCGAGGGCTGGTTGTTAAAGATCGGCCACGACCCTGGAGCCCCCCATTTGACAGTGAGGGAATGGAACTCTCGTATACACCCTGACGACCTAGATAACGTCCAGGCGCAGATAGATGATCATCTTCAGGGGAGGTCCGATGCGTTCGAGAGCGAGCACCGTATGGCGGTCAAGGATGGAAGCTGGGTGTGGGTGCTTACCATGGGCAAGACCATGGAGCAGGGAATTGATGGAAAGCCTACGCGATTGATGGGCGTCATAATGGATGTGGACAAGCGCAAGACCACTGAGATCGCTCTAGAGGAGAGTGAGGAGAAGTACCGCGAACTAGTGGAGCGAGCGGGGGTGATGATGGTGTCCGTGGATCTTGATCTCAACATCACCTTCCTCAATGATATCGCCAGCACCTTGTTCGGTTACAAGGAGGTCGATCTGCTGGGCAGATCGGTGCTGGGGACCATATTTCTGGCGGACCCGTCGACGATCGTCGACATGCAGGCCATGGTGGACGAGGTCGCAGCTAACCCTGATGGTTATGTAGTGAGGGAATTCGAGAACCGGGTCCGCGAGGGGGGTAGCCTGCAGGTATCATGGTCCAGTAGGGCCATGCTTGATGATGGCAAGGTGGTCGGTGTGTTGTCCATGGGCACTGACATAACGGACAGGCGCCGGATAGAGCTCAACTTGAAGGAGAGCCTGGCTAAGTACAGCTCCCTCATCAACGATGTCATCGACTTCTCCTCCGTTGGTATCTTGATAATCAACCAGGACCTCAGGGTGGTGCATGCCAATCAGAAGATGGAGGAATACTTTGGTTTGAAGTGGTCCAGAATGATCGGCAGGGATGTGAAGGAACTCTACCGTGAAAACCTCATGGACATGCTAGACGATCCCTCCTCCTCGATGAGCCGGTTCATGTCTTCCGACCGGCCGCTGTCGGAGGTGGAGGAGTGCACTTTGCACATACTGCCATCGGGTGAGCGCAGGGAGCGCCATCTGAGCTATCGTGGTCAGCCCATCCGTACCGGCCATTTCGCTGGGGGTTGGTTCGAGACATATGTGGAGGTGACCGATCTCAAGCGTATCGAGGAGACGCTCCAGCTAGCTAACCGGAAGCTGAACCTCTTAGGGGCAATCACTCGCCACGATGTGCTTAGCCAATTATCATCGCTATCGACCAACTTGGAACAGCTGGAGGAATGGCTTCCCGAAGAGGGGGCCGTGGGTCTAATGGTCAGGGCCCAGGATGCGGCTCGCAGGATTCGGCGCGACATCGAGTTCACTAGATTGTACGAGGAGCTTGGAGAATATGGTTCGGAATGGATATGCGTTGGAGCGACAGCGCGAGGTTTCGCCGCCATCCATATGGGGCGACTATTCATAGATATGGACCTAGACGTGCTGGAGGTAGACACTGATCCGCTGGTGGAGCGTGTGTTCCAGAACCTGATCGAGAACGCCCTGGTGCACGGGGGATCGGACACCAAGATGCATGTCTATATGACAAAAGGTCGTGATCAGGTCACGATAATCTTTGAGGATAACGGTCGTGGCATCCCCGATGACGAGAAGGAGCTCATATTCCGATATGGGTATGGCAAGGGCGGCGGGCTGGGCCTGTTCCTCAGCCGTGAGATCCTATCCACCTCCGGCATGGAGATCACTGAGACAGGGGAGGAGGGGCGTGGTGCGAGGTTCGAGATCACGGTTCCATCAGGCCGGTATCGTTTTAACGAGCATAAGTGACAGCCACCGTCACTTTTCTATAGGCGCCGTGATGACACTCATCTGTTATCCAGAACCGTTCCACTGTTATTATCTCGGTGACTATGGGGCGTTATTCCGTTCCTGTTCTTTGGCCCACGACTCGGTAGCGACGCGCAGCTGCTCGTCATCGACGTAGAATAACACAGACCGATACACTTGGTTCGCGTCGGCACCCGGTCGGTCAAGCGGCGTGGGATCATGGATGTCACTGAAGACCTTTAGCATGTCATTGTAACCGACCAGATAATCATCAAAGGTCACCTTTGCCGTTTCTGTATGTTCGGTTCGTCCGGTGCATATCGTTTTGCAATCTGGATCATCGGCGTGGCCACTTATATGGTCGACGGCTAAGAAGACCACGCCCCTCAACGATCCAAACTTGCGCCCCATGTCCAGAAACATCCTACAACGAAGTATGACTGTTCGATCGCCATGTGTAAATCATAACCATGGCATTATCATCATCCGTTGTTGGTATCGTCGTGGCGTTATTCACAAGGATCTTGATGAAACGTGATCCGAGGTGACTGCAGGCACTCTTATAGATGATGATGATGAAGGTCATCGGTACTGTACTCAATAGGGCGGCGGTGGTCACAGGTATCCAGGAATCATGCTATATCAGCGCCAGTAATAAAAAAGAGGTCCTTCCAAAAAACCTCCCTTTTCTGGAAAAGTTTCATTATCATCCATAGGCGTATATTCATATCATGAGGGACATCATCGACCGTTGGCGCCAGCGCATTGAGGATGAGTGCATAGGGTCCGAGACCCGTGCTCTTCTGGAGGAGATGATCAGCGAGCTTGAATCGCTTTACAACAGCGATCTAGAGGGGAGTGTCATATACATCCGCCCCCCGCTATCACACGAGCTGAAATGGTTCTTCATGCTGGGGCCACAAAGGGCAGTACCTATCGAGTCCCATCCTGGTATCGGGGATGGTGACCGCGTCAAGATGACGGTGCTGCTCTCTCGGATGGATTGAGATCAGAAGTCGACCAGGTCCGGGTCGGGCCCGATCCGTTCTTTCCTATCTAAAGAGTCGATGGTGCGCATGTCTGCATCGCTGAGGCTGAAGTCGAAGACCTTCATATTCTCCTTCATTCGTTCAGGTCTGATCGTACGGGGGATCGTGACCACATGGTGCTGAAGATCCCAGCGGATGGCGGTCTGCGCTGCGGTCTTACCGTATCGCCAGCCTATCCCAGATAGGGCCCGATCCACCGCAATACGGCCCTGCTTAAGCGGGCTCCAGGCCACTATTTGGATCCCGTTGTTGCTGAGGTAAGCCATCAGCTCAGGTTGCACCAGGTGGGGGTGGAATTCCACTTGGTCTACCATTGGCTTGATGCTGCAATGCTGCAACAGATATTCCAGGTGATGTTCCAGGAAGTTGCTCACACCGATGGCCTTGGCCCTCCCGCTGCGGTAGATGTCCTCTAGGGCGTCCCATGTATCCAGGTACTTGTCTGGTACCGGCCAGTGGATGAGGTACAGGTCCACGTGGTCCATACCCAGAGCATTTATGCTGCGATCGAAGGCCTTGAGCGCCTCTTCGTATCCCTGGTCAGAGTTCCAGCACTTGGTGGTAATGAACACCTCATCCCGGCTGACCCCGCTTTCTCTAACCGCCACGCCGATGTCGGCCTCGTTGTGGTAGTAGGTGGCGGTGTCGATGTGCCGGTACCCGACCTTCAGAGCGGAGGCCACGCATCGTCTGGTCTGCTCGCCCGGCAGGATCTTGTAGGTGCCGTAGCCGATCATCGGCATACTCACGCCATTTGCCAACCTGGCCACCGAGGTCGGATCCAGCTCGCACATGGAGTTTCCATTGTTCCATTCATAGATGACACTATCGATGCCAACCATCGGAGGATGAACGTACATGCCCACAACGTCAACCGCAAGGTTGACAAGGTATCAAGACATCGACGTTCATCGTGTCGACCATGGGGCATGAACATGAGATCCATTGGGAGACGGACGCCAAGAAGCCCATCTTTGCTTTGGTCCTCGTTCTCGGGGCGGCGCTGCTCATTGGATACGGGTTCATACAACAGATATTGATAGGGGTACCATTCGGCAACAATCCCGCGCCGGATTGGTTGATGTATGTGTTGCTGGCACTATTCGGTCTCGGGCTACCCGCGTTCATACTGTCGCTCAAGCTGCAGGTGACGGTCACCGACCAGGCAGTGCATATCAAGCTGTTCCCGATACGAACCCGTACCGTATCCCTGGACGAGATCGAGTCCTTGGAAGCCATGGCATATCGCCCGTTGCGTGAGTATGGCGGCTGGGGGCTTAGGCATTCATTCAGAGGGACGGCATACACCATGCGCGGGAATCGGGGCGTCAAGCTCGAACTCAAGGATGGCACCACCCTCATGATCGGTTCCCATGAACCGGAGCGACTAGCCCAAGTGATATCCAGAGCTAGGGGTACAGCGGTCTGAATAATACCATAGTGCCCAAGGAAGGTATAAATCGGCTGGAGAATCTGGCATTACAATATGGTTGAGGAAGCTGACTGGGAACTGGGGGGGATGATCGGAGAAGTTGAAGTCCGCCTGTATGCCTCTCTAATGATGGCCACTGTACGCGGTGGCCGGGAGAACAGATCCTTCACCATGCTGTTCGAATACATCAATGGCAACAACGTCCCTAAGCAGAAGATCGCGATGATCGCTCCGGTCATCACCGAAAGCGGTGATGGTGGAAATATGGAGATGTCACCACCGGTCCTCAGTGACGAAGAGTCCCTGGCCTTCGTTCTTCCAGCTAAGTATGACATCAACAACGTCCCTGAGCCGATGGATCGCCATGTAGAGCTATCAACGATTCCTAAGAGGCAATTGGCGGTGATCCAGTACAAGGGCAATAACCCTGATTCCAGGGTGAGGGATAAGACCAAGCGGATGATGTCCATGCTGAAGGAGAAAGGGATCGAGATCGTGGGTAGACCGTTCCTGATGCGTTACAACATGCGCATTATGCCCGGATTCCTCAAGCGGAACGAGATCGCGGTGGAGATCAAAATCTAAAAAAAGAAAGGGTTTGGGGCTCAATCGGAGCCCGTGACGGTATAGTAGAAATACATGGCCCAATTTCCGGGGAACTGCCCTATCTCACTGTCTACGCCGTAACCAGCCCAAGCGGTCTCTTCACCGCCGCTGCAGGTCATGATATAGCAAAGAGGCATCTCCACCAGCACTAATTGACTTTCATCTCTCACCGGGTCCAACAGTATCCCGACAACGTCATCGCAACCGGGCATGAATCCATCCCCGTTCTGCATGGCGTCAGCGAAGATCATGGCCACCATGTCCTCATTGTACATCCCTTCCATCCAGGTGATCCAAGGGGCCAGGTCCACTCCCATGTAGGTCATGTTCCAGATGGCGATCTGTACATCGTTGACCGTAGCTGCCATTCCAAGTTCGGGCACCCAGGTGCCGACCCAGTGCTGATTGAGCAGGTAGTTGATATTATCCATGTTATCCTGATTCAGCATGTCTTCGGGCAATGAGCCTGTGCTGCAGTATACGTTGGCGTCATAGTAAACGCCCTTACGGACGATGTTGTATGGCTCCATGCACCACCCTGGCATGACCACGCCCATTGGTCTAGGGCATACGCATGAGGTCTGGCAATCACGATCATCCTCTTCACAGCAGGTCTGTTCCATGTCATCGCATAGGTAGTATCCCGGGACCATCCGATAGTCCACAGACACATCCATGAAGCTATCTGTCATCAGGCCGATGCCGTCATTCCCTTCCCAGCATACGGTGAACACAGTCTGCTCTGGTAGGCTAGCGCACATCTCATCCAGCATGACCACGCATCCACACTCGCCTTTCATGCAGGCGTGCACCGCAATGATTATCTCGGTGCCAGGTTCCCAGACATTGTCAATGGCCACCGTTATATCGTTCACACACTCATCCAGCTGGGGCGAGTAGGTGAACAGTCCTGGGACAGGGTTGCCGTTGGACTGGGGAATATCTTCAAGATTCACTGCCGCATCCACGTGTAAGCAACATATTGACCAACCATCTATGGTGGTGATCGTCACATACACGAAATCGGCGTCATTATGGACCGACACATCACCAACATCGGTGTGTTGGCCCGCCCATAGGTCAACACTACCTCCGTTTCCATCTGCGATGGCCGTGGCCATTATCACCGGCATTGAAGCCACTGAGAGCGCCACTAACATCGCTATTACTATTCTCCATCTCATGGAATTACCTCCACCTTGAAAGATACTTATTATCAGTCGTGATAATTTAATCTTTCTGATGACCCCGACACTGCCAGATGTCATATGGTGGTCATCTACGAACGGCTGATTTTTGGAGCTACAGGTCAACCATCGGTCACTCGAAGCTGTCCAGATAGTGCTTTCCGAGCAGCAGGGCCCCTGTCGCCAGCATGGACAGCTAGGGCCTCTGGACACGCCTTCTACCAGGCAGCCGATCCTCACAACCTCGATGCCCATGATGTGCATCAGCACGGGGAACGACACCGTCATGAGCTCTCCGGAACGGTCGGTGAATGCAGGGAAACGCAGGAATTGACCAATAATGACAGGACCGCAGCCATAATCTCCTCCAGCATCAGTGACAGGGTGAGCAATATCGCCGTGGATAATGGCTGCAACCCGGTCCACAAGCACCTCGAGGCACATCGCAAAGGCTCCCATGAACGCCAGGGATCCATAGCACTGCACTTTTCATACAGCCCCGGTGACCTGCCAGCATGCCGATGCGGCGCTTCACATCGTCCTTTTGCTCCTTATCCTTAATATCGAACCTGGACAATGTGGCCGTTCCCGGGATGGGGGTGATTATGCAACTCAGCATGTGGATTGTGGCGATCTTGCCGGCGCCACTTGGACCTAACAACCCCAACGTCCCCTCTTGAGATCAAATGAGTCCATTGCTCTGACATCTTTGCGCTCAAGGCCCTCTATCCCATAGAGCGTATGATACGTTCGCGGAGCATGGTACATAATCGCCATCGAGCCCAATCCATATAGCGATGGTCCACGTCGTTCAGCCGTCTGTCGCATGGTTCATATACTTCGGTCTGGTTCCATGAACCATGTCGTCGACCCTGGCCCAGACGATGTATCATGGGAAATGGTTCCTGAAGTCGCTCTTTGGGTTCAAGGCCCCTCTGGTCAACACCATGATCATTCACTACCACTGCAACCTGGACTGCGAGCATTGTGGCATTCGGGACAATCTAAGCTGGATACCCAAGCCCCATTCCATGTCATGGGCGCTGGCGGTCAGGGAGATGCAGGAGCATTACGACAAGGGCATCCGAATACTGTTCTTTGAGGGTGGAGAGCCCACAATATGGAAGGACGGTGATCGCGACCTAGGCGATCTCATCGCCAAGGGGCGAGAGATAGGTTACTATGTCATTGGATACACCACCAACGGGACCAACGGCTTCTTTCTAGACAGTGATGTGATCTCGATAAGCCTGGACGGTCCCAAGGAGGTGCATGATGATATCCGCGCCCCCGGGGTTTACGACATGCTCATGGACAATCTGTCGCAGATGGAGCATGCCAACGTGTTTGCCAACATGGCGATCACCCACACCAACATGGACCATATACGGGAGACGGTGGAGGTGGTCGCTGGCAACGATCGCATCAAGGGCATCATGATGAACTTCCTGACCCCGCCCCCTGCCGAGTTAACCCTGGCGCTGGAAGAGAAACGTGAGGTGGTGGAAGA
>JAUVWO010000088.1 GCA_030604065.1 Methanomassiliicoccales archaeon
TCGCGCAATAAGTGTGGCCCACCTCTACGCCCTGACCCTCGGAACCATCACCAAAGTCCCAGGCATATGTGAGATTGTCACCGGACCCTGTGGCATCCAACTGTACCGTCCAGCTATTCTGCTCCACGGTGAACCATGGCATCATGGGCGCGGCGTAGCGCCAGTATATCTCACTGCTCTGGAACGGATCGACACCAGCGATGCCAACGGGGGACAGCATCCAGTCCTCCTGGGACGCGTCGACCTTCAGCCACAGCCCCCAGGTCGCGGTCGGGTAGTCGCTCATGACATCGTCGAACCCATTCACCCAGACGCCCCAATCGCTCTCGGTGTGGTTTACCTCGATGCCCAGTATGTCGGCGGCGGCCAGGGTGCAGTCGAAGCCGGTCCAGTTGGCGTAGGGCAGCACGGTCGTATTGACCACTGTGCCGTTGCCGTAGTCGAAGCTTACCGTGCAGCCTTCGATGATCACCTCTTGGGTGACGGTACCGAAGCCGAAGCCTTCGATCACCGCTTCCAGAGTGACATTGTATTCGCCTACGTTCGTGAACGTGTGCTCGGCGACCTCGCCTGAGGCCTCACCACCGTCGCCAAAGTCCCAATTATATGTGTCGCCACCAGAGCCGGTGGCATTGACCTGCACCATCGGCCCATCCTGGTCTATAGTGAACCAGGGCATGAATGGAACTGCGTAGCGCCATTGGATCACAGGATAATCGACCGGGTCAACGGAGTCAATGCCCACTGAGGACAGCTCCCACATGTCATCCTCACCATTCTCCTTCACCCATAGCCCCCATGTGATATTGGGGTACATGTTGGCGTACTCGGTAGTGCCCTTGGTGAAACTGTTGATCCATATGCTACCATAGCTCTCACTATAGTTCATACCCCATTCCATTAATCCCACAGCCATCTGGGTAAGGTTGAAGCCATTCATGCCCTCCTCTACATCAAGAGGCAAAGTAATAGATACGTCACCGAAGTCGAAGGTCATGGTGCACATGGGAACATAGACCTCCTGGGTGGTGACACTCGTACCGAAGCCATCATTGACGGTCATCGTGACTATGTAGGTGCCGCCATACTCATACCCATGCTCGACCACGGATGAGTTGGTAACATCCACGGACCCGTCCCCAAAGTCCCATTCATAGGTCAGGTTGGTGCCGCTGGAGGTACCGTTGAAGGAAACATCGTACTCAGCACCGGATTTACCCTGTAGCTCAACTGTGAACCAGGGCATCACCGATGGCGCATAGCGCCAGTAGATCATCCCGTATTCGAACGGATCGACATTTGAAAGCCCCACAGGAGAAAGCTCCCATTCAGGGTCAGAGGCATTCCCCTTCAACCACAGGCCCCAGCTGTTGTCCGGATAATCGTTCTCCACCCCATCAAAGCCGTTGATCCAGATACCCCATGAGGTTACCGAGGAATTCACCTCGATACCAAGATCGTCAGCCGCGGCCACCGTGGCATTGAATCCGTTCCAGCCTTCCTGCAGTTCCACCGTCGCGCTTTGGACGGGCCCGTTGCCGAAGTCGAATGTGACCTCGCACTCCGTTCCGGCGGCGCTGATGGGCAACGGCAACACCGCCACCGCCCCCATCACCATCATCAAACTGATCATTATTGAGATCCATCTTGATCGCATGTGAGTCCTCCTCACCCCGCCAGCCATCCACCGGCGGATAGGGTTGGATGTTACATCCAACCAAAGTAGAATCATCATACGGTATATATGATTTGAGTTTGACCGAACACGATGCCCGAAGGTCAGCGATAGGTCTTCCCTGACTCCTTGGCCTTGCCCACCTTCTTTCCTACGCCGTAATACTCCATCTCGGGCGAAGCATAGTGGATGGGTCTGACCTTGTCCGCATCCAGTTTCCCATCAGTGAAATATCGTTCTTCGGAATACACCTGGACAGCCTCTCCAACGAATATGTCCACCTTGCCACCGTAATCTAGGTTATCGATCACCCGACACTCGATGCAGAGGGGCGACTCCTTGATCATGGGCGTACCAAGCTGACCTCGGAATGTCTCGAACACGTCGGACTTGTCCACATCCTTGCCGGACGCCAGACCGCAATAATCAGCGGCCGCCATCATATCCTCGCTTGGAACATTCACTGAGAATGTGCCAGACTCCTGGATGCCGCGATTGGTATGCTTACCCTTGCCGATCCCGACGAAGAACAGGGGCGGCGTCTTGCTGATGAATCCGGCCAGAGCGACCATTATGTAATTCGGGGTTCCGTCAACGTCCGTGCACACGAGGCAAGCGGCCTTGGGGTAGAAATGGGCTTTGGGCCCCAACCTGATCTTTTCCATAGTATCACCAGTCAAGGTTGTAATGCATCCTCTCTGCCATGAACCTGTTGGATGGTTCCTTCGATTCCGCAGGATGTCCCAGCGCCACGATCGAAAGGGGAATTATGCCATCGGGGAGGCAGAAGAGCCGGCGTATGGCCATCTCCCTATCCTCGTGGGGGTGCACACCTATCCACACCGCACCAAGTCCCATAGAGTGTGCTGCCAGCAGCAAGTTCTCGGTGGCGGCTGCGCAGTCCTGCACCCAGAACCCGAGGTGCCTCTCCATCGACGTGTCCCCGCAGACCATGATGGCCAATGGAGCCTCATCCAGCATTCGCGAGAAGGGGTGCACCTTCTGTATCGACGCCATCAGATCGCGATCATCGATCACTATGAAGTGCCAGGGTTGCTCGTTGCCCGCCGAAGGGGCCGCCATCGCAGCCTTGAGCAACTCCATCAGCTGCGACTAGGTGACCGGGTCATCGGTATAATGCCTGATGCTCCGTCGACTGAGTATCCATTCCATATCATTCTCTTAGGATGATTCCCCTGGAATGCTTGAATGTTTCCCTAGTCGGGATCGATAGAAAGGGGGCCAGGCGAACAGAGGGTTCGTTCAGGGATCGCCTAGAACCGCGCCGGACCGTGAAACCTCATTCGATTCAGCGTATCTCCATTCTCCCCCCAGCGACCATGTAATACACCTTCTCAGAGATCTTGCAGGCATGATCGCCACAACGCTCCAGATAGCGAGCGGCCATGATGTGGTTCACACACGGCTCGATGACCGACGGATCCTCCATCATGAACGCCAGGCACTCCCGGAAAATGGCGTAGCGCAGGTGGTCGACCCTGTCGTCCCTCTGGCTCATCTCCGCGATGGGAGCTATGTCGCCCTCGGCGAATGCTCGAATGGAATCTTCAAGCATTGATACGACCAACTCGCCCATATAAGGGATGCTCATGATCTTTGTTATCTTGGACTCACGTCCCAGCTCCAAAGCGATCTTGGCCACATCGCCGGCGTAGCGCCCCACCCTTTCCAAGTATGTGATTATCTTCAGTATGGCCGCCAGCCGCCTAAGGTCCCTGGCCACCGGCTGATACAGAAGCAGTAACCTCAGGGCATCCTCCTCGATGTCGTTGTCCATGGTGGTTATTATCTTCCTCTTTTCCAGCACCTGCTTCGCTTTCTCCGCTTCGCATGTGGATATGGCATCCATGGCGCAGCGAAGCAGATCAATGGCCAGCTCGCCCATCTCTACGACGGAACCGCTAAGCCCCCTAAGGTCCTCGTGGAAAACGGTCTGCATCTTGATCACCTCATCCGAACCTGCCGGTGATGTAACGCTCGGTGAGCTCCATCTGCGGGTTCTCGAATATCTGCTTGGTCGAGCCATACTCGATCATCTCACCGACGTACATGAATCCGGTGCGGTCGCTTATCCTGGCCGCCTGTTGCATGTTATGAGTGACGATGATCACGGTGTATCTCTCCTTCAGTTCCAACACCAGCGACTCTATCCTCTGAGTGGCTATGGGATCCAGCGCCGACGTGGGCTCGTCCATGAGTATCACCTCAGGATCCACCGCCAGCGCCCTAGCGATGCACAGCCGCTGCTGCTGCCCTCCAGAGAGCCCCATGGCCGACTCCTGCAGCCTATCGCTGACCTCGTCCCATAGGGCCGCCCGCCTAAGGCTTCTCTCGACGATCGATTCCAGCTCGTCCCTATCGTTATTGCCGTGTATCCGCGGACCATAGGCCACGTTCTCCCATATGGACATCGGGAACGGGTTTGGCTTCTGGAATATCATGCCAATGCGGGTACGCACGTTCAGCACGTCCGCCTGGGGCGCGTAGATGTCCTCCCCTTCGAACATGAGATGGCCCTCGATCCTCGCCCCATCTATGGTGTCATTCATGCGGTTCAGGCAGCGGAGTAGAGTGGACTTGCCGCAGCCCGACGGGCCGATGAGCGCGGTCACCCTTTTCCGCAGGATGTCCATGTCAATGCCTTGAAGTGCCTGGTTCTCATCATAGAAGAGGTTCAGGTCGCGAATACTGATTATGATCTCTTCGTCATCTATCATATAATCCTCCTCCTCGCCCTGTACCTTGCGTAGCTGGCGAAGGAATAGATCGCGAGCATCAACACCAGCAACACAAAGGCGGTGCCATATTGAGCATCGGTGGAGTTGGGCACCGATGTCGCCAGCATATACAGGTGAAAGGGGAGCGCCATGGTCGGCTCGAAGATAGATGAGGGGGCGCCCCTCAGCGAGAACACCGCGGCCGTGAACAGGATCGGCGCGGTCTCTCCGGCGGTCCTGCCTATGGACAATACGATGCCGGTGATCATCCCAGGGAACGCCTGCGGTAGGACCACTCTCCTGATGGTCTGCCACTTGGTGGCACCCATGGCCAAGGAGCCATCTCTGACCTCATGGGGCACACTCTTGATAGCCTCCTCGGCGGTCCTTATGATTATGGGCAGCACTAAGAACCCGAGTGTTATGGCCCCGGCGATCAGGCTCCTACCAGGGCTTATGCCGAGATACAGGATCAGGAACGTGTACCCGAACAGACCGAAGACGACCGATGGCGTACCATTTAGGTTGTCTATTGCCGCCCTCACCATACGGGTGAAACGAGAGTCCTTGGCGTACTCGGCGAGGTATATGCCAGAGCCTACGCCCAGAGGTATAGACACCAGCGCCGCCAGGCCGATCAGGTATATGGTCCCCATGATGGCTGGGAATATCCCACCGGCTCTGCCCATATCGCGTGGGTGATCAGTAAGGAATTCCCAGTCCACCACTGGAGCTCCCTTTATGACGATGTCACCTATGATGGCCAACAGGAAGATCAATACCACCGATACGGCCAGGATGACGAGGGCATAGGATATTGCCTGCTGCCTCCTTGGGGCCAATACCCGATAGGAGACATACAGGGCGACTACGACCACCACGATGGACGATCCCCATATCCAGTCGAACCACATGATGGCCAGGGCGAACAATAGCAGCGCCAGGCCCGAACCCAGCGCCACCGACCAGCATCGAGCCCGGAGCACCGACGCCGCCAGTGCCATCAACGCCAGAGCGGCCATGGCCAGGCCCGTCCCCTCAGAATAGGCGGCCGAGAACCACGAATGGAACACATAGACCACCACGAAGCAGGTCATGATGGCGGCAGCCGCCCAGCCGACGGAGGTCAGCTTGGCCTTTCGACCCGTCGACATGGATATCGTCAGCATCCCATCCCCCCGGACATCGGCGCAACGGCGGAGCCATCCAACAGCGGCCGACGGTATAACCAGGGCCGCCATCGTGGTGACGAAAACAGCCAGATACAGGAATGCGAGGGCGGACCAACCTATGCCAAGGCTGGAGACCATCTGGTATGCGAAGGTGTACGCCATGGTCACTGCCAGCATCGCGGCCACAACAAGGGCAA
>JAUVWO010000113.1 GCA_030604065.1 Methanomassiliicoccales archaeon
CCTTCTGTGACAACCCCATATACGAACTCAGTAGCGAGCATATAAAACATGCCTCGTGCCCGATACCGTTGGCGATAATCAAGGCCGTGGAGGCCGTCTCCGGTATGGCGGTCCGAAAGGATGTTATCCTTAGCTACGATTCATCCGATGGCTGTTGATCGGTAATGTATTTGTCAACGATGGGGCTCCATATTACCGTTGAAGGCCCTCCAAGGTACATAGCCACCTCTATGGCCTCGCGTAACTCATCCTTGGTGGCTCCTGCCTCTAGGGCCGCATCACCATGAACCTGTACACAAACCTCACACCTCTGCATCACTGAGATCACGGTTGCTATGATTTCCTTATCCTTATTGGAAAGGGCGCCATCGGCGAACACATGGTGCTTATATCGATAGAGCGCGTTGATCGCCTTCGGGTCTTCCTTGGCTAGCATCATCAGGCTCATGCGGTATAGTAAATCGTCAACTTTTTTAAACCTTAGGTCATAACCTCGCAATATCATGGTGAATTCCGAAGACATTCTGAAGATGGTCAGAAAAATGATAGGTGTGCAGGACGCATTCTTCATCGATGGGGCCGTCATCGATTCCATCGTGAAGATAGAATCGAAGATAAAGGGGACCCTCGGCATCGCAGTCAGGAACGATGGTCTACAGAAGTGTTTGGACCGGGACCATGTCATATGTATCATCAAGGACACATCATTCCGACCGCCGCCGGAACCCACGGTGCTGCTCATCGGAGACGAAGATCTAGTGATGGGCCTCGAAGTCATTCCATCCATCAGAGAAAAGTACAAAGAGAGCCAAGAGTGCGTGTTCGTGTCTGAAGACTTCGTGGTTTTCCCTAATGTAAAGTGCTCCGAAAAGGAGTGCTGGGTCATGCCCCCGGTAAGCTTTCCCGAAATAGAAGAGATCGATGGCACGGAGAATGTCGCATCTTGTAGCCCTTCGGCACCCAGCGATTACTTTCTAAGAAAGGCACATGACCATGATGATGATCCAAAGTTCGCTAGCATCTTGGTGGGTTTTGATCTGGAACGGTGAACTTGGACCCTTTGAATCATTTAAATCGATTGAAAAATAAAAGGGAAAGGGGTAAGTGGTTTAAGCCGCACCGGACGGGGTTATATCCTCGATATTGACCTCATCCAGCATGGCTTCGAGCTGACGAATGTCGTCCAGCCTTCCCTCTAGATCCTTCTCTTTGTAGGTGACCTTGCTATATTGGTCCTCGGAAGATGGTTCAAGGCAACGGGAGTCGTAGTAGAGGTCATAGACATCCAGGAGTACCCATGAGAGGTCGGCCTCATCCTTGACCTCCATTATTTTTCCCACCGTTCCGGTGTTCCGATATTTCGTGTAGTCGCCTACTTCAAGCATTAGGATCACTCAGCGGGGATGATGGATGCACGCTCACCAGCAGGCCTGAACTCCCTCAGACCGCCACGACCGAACTCCTTGGTTATGTTCGCGAAGTCGAACATCAGGCTGGGATCGGCGAAGGCCACGCGGATGAGCGGGTTCAGTGTCCAGGCGTCGCCGCGAGCAGCGTGAGCTGCCTTCGGGATGCCTGTGTAACCACTCAGGTGACCGACGTTCATGGCGTAGTTCGGATAGTTCGGACCCCTCAGCTCGTGGGGCAGACCCTCATCACTCCTGTAGGAGTACGAGTTAGCGGAACCACACTGGTCCTGCAGGTCATAGCCGTAGAAGCCGAGCCTACCGGTCCTCTCCTTGTGATTAAGCATGGAGAGATACCAGCAGTTGACACCAACGTTGGCGTTACCAGTTGCCATGGCACCGGCTATACCGGATGCCGCAGCGGCGACGGTCGCCCTCTGAGAACCACCGAAGTGAGCCTCCATGGCGGCCGGGTACTTCTCGTACATCTCGAGAGCATAGTTGTTGACGTCGTCAGCGAGCTCGATGATCTTGTCCATCTCGGGCTTCATGTTGGCGAGGCCCCCATACTTGTCATTGATCAGATCAATGGCGTAGTATGTGTAGTCCTCGAGGATATTGTCAGTGTACGCAGCGGTGGAGTACTGAGTGAAGCCCACACCGCCAGACATGTAACCACCGAGGTAGATCTGATCGAAGACCACGGCGCCTAGGGCAACGGCCTCGAGAGATGCACGGCCTGGATCATCGGGGTTGACCCTGTCAGACTGGCATATATCGGCCATGTAACCGAATGGCATACCTCCGGGCTCATTGGCACCACGGGCACGCCTAGCGGGCATGATGGTCGACATCTGGATGGCCGAAGCATGCTTGGACGCGTAGGAGAAGTCCGCAATAGCGGCCTCACCGGCAGCGAGCTTATAGGCGCTGATGAACGCCATGGAGATCTGCATGCCAGACCACCTGGATATTGTACCACCGTCCATGACACGTCCAACAATGCTCGGAACGCGGCCGACCTGATACATGCTGTTGCCGATAGCGGCCTTCAGCTGCTTGGCATGATCGGCCGAGAACAGCTTGTTGATGTCAATGAGGAAGCAGTCGTCGATCTCGTCGGCCAGCTCGTCGTTCCCGGTGAATACCTTCACGTAGGAGTCAGCAGCCAGCACGGGGTTGATCTCAGCCATGTGCTCCTGCACGACGGCGCCACCGGGCATGGTATGGTTAACGGTCTCTAGGTAGTGGTTCATGGTCTCGGGGGTGACCTCGACACCAAGCCTTCTATCCATTACCTCGTGAGCGGTGTCAAGACCCACTATGATGGTCCTCCTTATGTCATCCCAGCACTGCTGCATGGCAGCATTGTTGATGCAATGGAGGTCATCGGGCTCAACGAATATGTCAGTGTGCGAGAGCTGATAGGGCATCCAGGACCTCTGTCCCAGAGGGACACCTATGTCCTGATTCATCATAGGGATGCCACGCTCTTTCGCGATCTTGTTGGCGGCCTCGACGAACTCTCGCTTCCGAGCTGACTGTCTCCAGCCACCAAAGCAGTAGAACTTGGTGTAAACCTCGGTAGGCTCCTCCTCGAACTTCTTCCTGACCGCCTTCATGAACATTTTTTCTTTCTCTGCCATTTATTTACTCCCCCTTGAAGGCGAAGGGCTGGAATCCAGCCATGGTCCTGATCTTGTGCATTCTGAGAGCGTACATCTGGACCTCAGGGTCATCCTGCATGGCAACACCGTCTTCCCTGAAGATGGTGGTCCTGGTCTTCAGGTTCTCCATCTTGTCAGGGGAACCGATCGGAATGGGCTTGTCCAGGGGAATACCCACCTGGTCTTTGACGTAATCGACCTGTTTGGTCTTGTCATTCCATTCATACCTCTGCCAGGCATCGAACATCAGACCGTGCTCGTCCAGACGGCATGCGTGACCGTGAACGGTCGCACCCCTGATACCTACTGTAGCGGGGTCAAAGGTCTCATTGTCGATGAATTCCTTAGAGATCTTCTCGAGATCCCTCTCCCTCATCTCGATGATCTGCCTTCCAGATAGAGTACCTGTGTCGATCCCCCTATAGCGGGAGAGATACATCCAGGCCCTCTGATAGGGCGAGATCGGAGCGAAGTAAACGGAGTCAGTGAACTGAACGTACCTGACCCTGTCACCCTTCTTGGCACCCTCGATCGGCTCGACCATCTGCCTGATGGCGCAGTCGGGCTCAGAGCCCTCCTCGAGGGGCGGGTGTATTGACTTGTACTCCTCTCCGGGCTCACGGTGTCCAAGGATCCTCACGACATCGTCCATGGGGATATCCCTGAGTTTTTTGAGTACCACGGTGGAATCCAGGTATCGTCGCCTGGTCTTGGCGGGTACGGACTTTCCGGGGTACTATTGTCTCTTATACGCCAGTAATAATC
>JAUVWO010000101.1 GCA_030604065.1 Methanomassiliicoccales archaeon
CACGCCAATACCCGCAAGATGTTCCGATAAGGAGGAGTTCCCGTATCCAGCTTTCTGATGCAGGCCATCACGATGATGACTAGGCCAACTGCGAAGACTATGTTGATGACGGTCGCGCCCAGTATGAAGCTCAGGTCGTTGCCCCTCACCCCTGCGGAAAGGGCTAACAGATTGAAGATCGAGTGCAGACATACGGCAACGATGAAGTACGGTAGGACTGTTGCCGTCCATCGCTCCCTCGAAACGACATGAAGGTATATTCCATACCCAAGCAATGCGGATGCTGAAGCATGCATCAATATCGTAGAGATGTTCCTCAACACGATGGTATACAGGACAAGTGTCTCGGAGATCATGTAGGCGTTATAGAAATATGTCAGGTTCTCCACCGCTGCGAAACCGAGGCCAGCGGCAGCTCCGAATATTAGACCGTCCTCGGGCTCGAACAGACAGCGCGCTCTATTATTGGTGCTGATGCCTTTGGCCATCTCCTCGCCCAGGGGGGCACTGATGACCGCCACTAGGGCCTGGGCAATGGTCAAGGGCATGAGACTGGCCAACCCCACCAACACAAAGGTGTTGATCGTTCCGCCGATCAGTACTGATATGGTACCGCCCAAGGCAAACACTTTGAGAAGATCTATGATCCGCTCCCGATGATAGTTCTCCATCCCCCTGATCATCAGCAGATATAGCAATGCCGGTATGAAGGCGACCATGATTATTATGACCCACTCCAAGCTACCGACAGCCACCACGTCACTGAATTATGCATCCAGTTTGTATAAATAGGATCTCATAATTTGAACTGGTGATCCCTGCCCCGAACAACCGGTGCGCATTGACCGATCAAGCATTTCATCGCCCGTCTTTCAGGGGAGCTGTTTGGAAAGAATAGATAGCATGTCAAAGGTATTAGTAAGGCGGCCCTCACATTCCATGCACATAGATCAATACCGTACGTTCAAACAGATACATGAAAGAGGATCGAGCAGAACATCACACCATCGACTTCGTTCATCATGAGTGCCTCCACTGAGTCGCCTCGGGCTCATCTCCACCTTTCCTTCGTCATGACAATAAGTCGTTCAGATAGCTATATAACGGTGCTTGAGGTCGGGAGGGTGATGAGGTCATCGATACCTCCCGATGTGAGCTGGCAAAGGCTGGCATCATACGTGCTGGCCATCGCCGCTATGATAGCGGTGGTGTTTCTTTCGGTTATCGGGATGCGTCCGGAGGTGACCCTTATGGCCGCGGTATTGGCACTCATATTGACATACCATTGCCTGAGCCCCGATCCGCGTCACAGGATACTGCTGGACACAGGTTTGGGGTTGGGACTCGCGAGCGTTCTTCTGGCCTGTGGCCTCATGATGTTGATCCCCGATCAACTGGACTGGCTCATCAAGCTGTCAATATTGGTCTCCGGTTTCTTCATATCGCTGACCTTCGTCAACCTGATGGTGGTGCACACCCGCCTGACCATGAGGGACTCCATGATCATCACCTCAGCGTTCCTGGGCACCTGTGCCCTGGTGGCGGCATGGGTGGTGGAGATATACCTATTCGTCATCATCACCGACGGGAGGTTCCTTGTCGCTAACCGACCAATGATGATCGATATCGCCTACGCGTTCGGTATGTCGATGTTCCTATGGGCAGGGGTCATGATCACCAGACGCCGATTTGCACTTGGACATGACTTTCCGCCATGCCCGATGCCATACGTCGAAAAGGTGGAACATGTCGTCAAGGCCCATACAAGGTCCATCGCCTTGGCAGCGATGACGATGATTGTACTGTTGACCATGTTCCTCTACGCCTTGGCCATGGATGGTTTTGTCATCGGAGGTGCGCGCTCAGCCTTCGATTCGCTGGTGGTCATCATTCCATCGATAGGAGTGGCTACCATACTGCTATTCGTTAATTACAGGCGACTGGTGGCGACCCCGCCGCTACTGGTGGGGGCGATCGGGCTGGCAATGATACTGCATGGGATGGGCGTGTACCTTGGACTATACGACAGCCTGCACGGTACTTGGGACATCGTCACCCACTTCACATCCTCGCTCATAGTTGCGGTGATCGGCTTTTTAATTCTGGCGGTGTACGAGAGGTTCTCGGGACACTCGCATTTGACCCTGGGATTCTATGTGCTGTTCATCGTTGGCTTCACCGCCATGTTCGGTATCATATGGGAGTTCGGAGAGTTGCTATGCGATGAACTGGTGGGAACTGGAATGCAGTATTCCAAGTATATGGACACCAACCTGGACATGCTATCTGATCTTGGAGGTTCTATAGTGGCAGCTATCGGCGCAACGGTGATGATGAAACGCATTGATGTGCGGGTGATGGTGGATTCCATGGGAATCGATCCCATGAACAGGTCGCGTCAGAGCGTCTAACCCATTGCCTCCTGCTCATCCCTTGACCCCCTGGTGCAGTAGAACACATGCTTCAGGCCAACCTTGGGATACACCGAGCATTCAAGGCAGATGCATCCCTTTTCCTCGTGTATGCAGGCACTCTTACCGATAAGCGGGAAGCAGTAGGCTGCTCGCTCTCCGCACTCGACAAAACTGGGACACTGCCTGCATATGCAATTGGCAATTACCCAACCCATATTCTTCTCCATCTCTGGATCCATGTCGGATACCTCTAGAAAATATTCCGTCTGACCGAGTATATAGATTGCTACAAGGCAACCCTTTTCATCGGGGAATCCACTTGATCGGGTGCTGTCACACCTCATAGAATCACGGGGATCGACGGTCTGAAGGGGAGATGAAGAGGGCCCTGATCGCCAGGGCGATGGTGAACGATCCGGGCAGCTACCCTCTAGATGAAACTACGACGGTCTCGACCTGGTCGGTCGATGTGCATTGACCAAGGCGATCGATGATCTGCAGGCCGGGGTACGATCGTGGCATCCCATGACCTGCAAGAGATGACCCCGGGCTTCGACCGGGTGGTGATGATCAGGCATGGCAGAGTGCTCCATGATGGGCCAAGAAGGATCTCCTCGATCGCGCACACGTGTCAGATCTCTTTGATATGGACGTCCACGTGGTCAAGGGTGGGAATAGGTACCTGACCTGGACCCCATTATTGGGCAATGGTTTTAATATCCTATCTAGATAATGAATAAAGCATAATGCTGATCAGAGAGCCCCCGGAAGACCATTCTTATCGCATATGGTCAGTTGGAGGAAATTGGTATGATGTCAGAGCACGGTATGACATGGTCGTTGGCCGGGTCAGTGGCAGCGTTGACCTTAGCCATGAGCTCGGCTCTGACAATGGACCCATCCGGAACGGTCATCGGGACCGTCATCTGCATTCTGCTGCTGTTCAGGCACCTAGGCCACTACGGGGTCGGTATGGCCACCTTCAACATCGCCGCCTTGGCAGGACTGGCGTCTTTGACGGTCGGCAACGTCTTGCTCATGATGCCGGTGAATGTGGGATGCGATCCGTGGCTTGACCTGTTCGTGTTCAGCCGATCGGTAGCATTGTTCGCCGCTGGAGGTCTGATGACGTCATGCGCCTTGATTCGAGGGGGGCTGAGACTGAATCCATTCATGTTCGTCATCACCATCTACCTGACCGCGAACCTGCTGCTGTCATTATGCGTGCTTGGTCTGTTACTGTTCGATTTCCTCAGCGATCACGTTATAATCATCGACAACCGATGGATGATGTTCATAATATCCGACGTGTTCATCGCTCTGGGAGCATTCACACTATTGCTTTTAGCGATCCGCCAGCACATACCGTTGCCTACTAACGAAGGTGCAGAACCATGAATCGTTGGAAGGCGTCGGAGACCGCCATACTAGCCACTATTGCTCTACTTACGTCAGCCTTTGTCTATGCCCTGCTGGTAGAGGGCTACTGGTATGACGGTACCGGCGGACTGTTGGCGGACATAGTCAAGACGTTCGATTCAATATTACCTACATTGGGCATACTGTACCTCCTGATCGTTCTGCACCGCAAGGACTACTTCACGGTGCCGTTCTTAGTGGTTCTAGCTATCTGCACCGTACTGATACTGCACAATCTGGGCATCTACCTCCATCTTTACGACCATTTTATCGATTGGTGGGACAAGGTGGCCCACTTCATCGCATCTCTGGTGGTGGCTAGCATCGGGTTGCTATTACTGCTGAGTGCAGCGGAATGCCGCCGTGACCTAGAGCTTACGCCGGCATACATCGTCCTGTTCACCATGGGGTTCACCGCCACTTTCGGGATGTTATGGGAGGTTTACGAACTATGGAGCGATGAGTTCCTAGGCTCCACCATGCAGTACCTGTCCTACAACGATACCATGCAAGACATCATAGCCGACCTCCTAGGTGCCGCGGTTGTATCGATTGGCGGATTGCTCGAATTGCGTCGTCACACTCCAAGCCAGATCGTTGAGGGCATCAATATTGATAGGCTGATCGGTTGGTTCAAAAAACGTCTCCCCATATAGGCTAATCGGGATCGAGCAGGGCCTAAGGTGCTCGATCGTTAACTCTGGAAAATTCAACCGCGCTCATGAGGTCGGTGAGGGTCAACATCCCCACCAACCTTCCATCGGACGTGGTGACAGCCAGGCGGGGCATGCGCTCATCCCTCATCATGA
>JAUVWO010000071.1 GCA_030604065.1 Methanomassiliicoccales archaeon
GCCCTACTTGTTCTATCTCGACTTCGGGGAGAGCAAGCTCATAGGCTCCTCGCCGGAGATGCTTGTCAGACTGGAAGGGAAGCGGCTCACCACCAGGCCCTTAGCTGGAACTAGGAGACGGGACTCCGATCCCGAGGAGGATGAGAAGCTCAAACTGGAGATGCTGCTCGATGAGAAGGAAAGGGCAGAGCATCTGATGCTCGTGGATCTTCATCGGAACGATATGGGGAAGGTGTCAAGAACGGGCACGGTGAAGGTAACCGAACTGATGAACGTGGAGAAGTTCTCCCACGTGCAGCATATTGTCAGCAACATCGAGAGCGAACTGAGAGACGACTGTTCGGCCTTCGATGCTCTGCGATCCTGTTTTCCCGCAGGAACGGTGACCGGGGCTCCGAAGATCCGGGCCATGGAGATAATTGCCGAACTCGAAAAGGCTCCGAGAGGACCATACGCGGGGGCGGCGGGCTACTTCGACTTCAATGGCAACATGGACTTCGGCATAGTGATCAGGTCGATATCCCTGAACGGAAATGGAGCAAGGCTTCAGGCCGGTGCCGGAATAGTTCACGATTCAGTCCCCGAGAAGGAGTACGTGGAGACCCAGCACAAGATGGGGGCGCTGCTCCTGGCGCTCATGACCAAGGACATGGAGGACTGAAGATGGTCGATATACTGATAATTGATAACTACGACTCATTCGTCTACAACATCGCCCAGTACATCGGAGAGCTGGGAGCGTCAGTGGTGGTACAAAGGAACGATTCTTCCGCCCTTGACGATCACCTTGGATCCATGGATGGTTATGTGATATCCCCTGGGCCCGGACACCCACGGGATTCCAATAGATCCCTGGAGATAATCAGAGAAGGAGGATACGGCGCCCCGGTGCTGGGAATATGCCTGGGCCACCAGGCCATTGCTCATTCCCACGGGGGTCTGGTGGTCAGAGCAAAGGAGCCGGTGCACGGCAAGGTGAGCTCCATCGCCCACCAGGGAACGGGACCTCTAGAAGGGATCCCGTCTCCTCTGAAAGCAACAAGATACCACTCACTGATCGTGAGCGATGAGGGCCTTCCACCCAACATCGAAGTGATCGCCCGAAATGATGCAGGAGAGATCATGGCTCTCAAGGTGAAGGGGCAGGAGGCCTATGGTCTGCAGTTCCATCCAGAGTCGGTGATGACCTCCCATGGAAAGCCGATACTCGCCAACTTTCTAAGGAGGTGTGGCAAATGATGAAGGGCGCCATATCGCAGGTGGTGGAAGGCAAGGACCTCACCATCGAACAGTCCTCTGTGGTGATGAGGGAGATGATGACGGGAAGAGCCACTCCCAGCCAGGTTGGCGCTTTCGTAACTGCCATGAGGCTGAAGGGAGAGACCGAGGAGGAGCTCTATGGTCTTGCCAAAGTAATGCGCGAAACGGGAATGAGGATCACATGCCCCCCCGGAGCCGTCGATCTCTGTGGGACCGGGGGAGATGACATGGGGACGTTCAACATCAGTACCGCTGCGTCGTTCACCATATGCTCCTTGGGCATTCCTGTTGCCAAGCATGGAAACCGGTCCATCTCAAGCAGTTCCGGATCGGCGGATGTCCTGGCGGCTTTGGGAATACCCTTCGATCTATGCGCTTCCTCGGTGGAGCAATGCCTGTCCCGGACAGGAATGGGCTTCATGTTCGCCCCGACCTTCCACGACTCCATGAAGCACGTCATGGGCACAAGGAGGGAGATCGGCATCAGGACCTTCTTCAACCTCCTGGGCCCATTGGTCAATCCAGGCGGGGTGAGGATGCAGCTCATGGGTGTGTACGATCCCGCACTTGCTCCAAAGATGGCAAGGGTGCTGCACAGACTTGGTTCCAGAAGGGCGATGGTCGTTCATGGATCTGGCATGGATGAGATGACACTCACAGGAGAGACGAATGTTGTGGAGATGATCGATGGGACGGTTCAGCAATACACCGTTTCACCCGAGGACTTTGACCTGGAGCGGGCTTCGATCGAGGATCTGAAGGGGGGAAGCCCTCAAGACAACGCCCGCATCATGCTTTCAGTGCTTCAGGGGGAGGACTCGCCCAGATCGGACATAGTGGCCCTCAACGCAGGAGCCGCGCTCTACATCGGCGGCAAGGCCGATTCGATAATGGAGGGCGTGCAGATGGCCAAGCGGGCGTTGGAGACCGGGGCGGCCTTCACCAAGCTCAAGCAGTTCTCCGAGACCTGCCTCAGACTGGAGGGATCGGACCAGATGGTCATGGACGCCGGCGAACTGGTCAAGAGAAGGGTCACTCCCCAAGCACTTGTCAAAAGATGCGTGGACCTCTCCGATCGCCTTTTCAGGCAGATCGATGAGAGGGGTCTGGATGGTTACCTTGAAGCCATAGACAAGGATCTGTTGAGGAATCCCAATGTGCTCACATACATACTTCTCAAGAGGATACTAGGCATTCCATCCATAGCCATCCCTGAACATAGGAGGCCTGGATCGGACCGAGCGCTCTCCCACATGATATCATCATCCCAAGGCGTGTCGGTCATAGGGGAGTACAAGCCGACATCGCCAAGTGCGCCGTCACTGACAGTGCCCCCCCTTCCCGAGGCGGCCATAGCCGCCTATCAGAACGGGGGAGCGGCGGGTCTTTCTGTGCTGGTGGAACCTGAATTGTTCGGGGGCGGTCCTGAGCTATTCTCGTCGATGCGTTCCA
This sequence comes from Methanomassiliicoccales archaeon, assembly GCA_030604065.1. Classification (GTDB taxonomy): domain Archaea; phylum Thermoplasmatota; class Thermoplasmata; order Methanomassiliicoccales; family JAUVWO01; genus JAUVWO01. The sequence continues at coordinate 2,713 of JAUVWO010000071.1, forward strand.
TCACGGATCTTCCGATGCTCTTCAAGGACTTCGTCATCTCCACGATCCAGATAGAGCTGGCACACAGCATCGGAGCCGATGCCGTTCTTCTGATGGCCTCAGCCCTTGAGGGATCCACCTTGGATGGGATGATACATGAATGCCTTGCGAGGGGCATGGAACCCTTCATCGAAGTGCACTCCGAGAAGGACATGAAAAAGATTAGAGCCGTTTCCAATTACGACCTGGTGGACCTGGTCGGTGCGAATTGCAGGGACCTCAGGACCCTGGAGGTTCGAATTCAGGATCTGGCAGGCATCGGATCGATGCTTGATCCGGACAAGGTGCGCATCGCTGAGAGCGGGGTCAGATCCCTTGCTGATGTTGACAGGCTCAAGGGATACGACGGCGCCCTGATAGGTTCGATGTTCATGAGCAGTCCAGACATGACCAGATCGGCGATGGAGATAATCTCCCGTTGCAGGGAGGTGTGCGCATGAGGGTCAAGATCTGCGGGATCACCACTTTGGAGGATGCGAACATATGTGAGGAACTCGGCGCGGATGCCCTAGGGTTCGTTCATTACCCCGGAAGGGGAAGGAGCCTCCCACTCATGGAGATAAGGGACATCTGCTCCACGCTGGGGCCGTTCATAACAAGGGTGCTCATATGCCATCCAAAAGGGCCGAACGAGGCCCTTCAAATGCTGGAAAGGAGCGGGGCGGACGTTATCCAGACATATTCCCTATCGCCGGTCTTCCTTTCCAGGTTGAGGGAGAACGGCATTCGAGTGATAAGGGCCGTCAGGCCGGACATCGACGAGGTCCGGAAGTATGCCGAGTGCGTCGATGCCCTGGTGTTCGAAGCAGGCGTACCGGGCACCGGTCATTACTATGATCATTCCACCATACCCATCAATTCCTGCCGGAGGGCCATTGTGGCCGGTGGGCTGAGCCTCTCGAACATCGATCAGGTGAAGGAGTTGAGGCCATATGGCGTGGACGTATCATCGGGGGTGGAGTCTTCACCCGGTATAAAGGACCCCGAACTGGTCAATGATCTCATAAGGAGGTGTCATAGCTGACCCGATCATCATACTTTGGGGATTTTGGTGGATTCTACGTCCCCGAGATCCTGGTGTCCGCCTTAAAGCAGGTCGAGAGCGAGTACATCCGCCTCAAGGAGGATACGGAGTTCGATCGCCGGTTGAATGAACTCCGCTCCAGGTATATTGGGCGCCCAACTCCCTTGTATTACGCGGAAAGGCTGACACGGGAACTTGGGGGGGCCAGGATCTATCTGAAAAGGGAGGACCTGGCGCACACTGGTGCGCATAAGATCAACAATGCCGTTGGGCAGGCCCTCCTGGCCCAGGCGATGGGCAAGACAAGGGTCATTGCCGAGACAGGAGCTGGGCAGCATGGGGTGGCCACGGCCACCGCCTGCGCCCTCCTTGGCCTGGAATGCGAGATATTCATGGGAGCCGTGGATGCGGAAAGGCAACGACTCAACTGTTTCAGGATGAATCTGCTGGGGGCGAAGGTCAATGTGGTGGAGACCGGGTCCAAGACGCTCAAGGATGCCATAAACGAGGCCATGAGGGACTTCGCTGCCACCAGTGAATACACTCATTTCCTTCTCGGAAGCGTCGTCGGACCGCATCCCTACCCCACCATGATCAGAGATCTTCAGTCGGTCATAGGGAAAGAGGCAAGGAAGCAGATACTGGATGTTGAGGGTCGACTTCCCGATGCCCTGGTGGCTTGCGTAGGGGGCGGGAGCAATGCCATAGGGCTTTTCCACCCGTTCCTGCAGGACCCCGTTCCAATGCACGGGGTGGAGGCAGGAGGCAAGGGGATAGAGAGTGGAATGCACTCTGCCAGCGTTTCAGCTGGCACTCCAGGCGTGCTTCATGGTGCACGCATGCTGTTGATCCAGGACGATGAGGGCCAGATCCATGAGACCCACTCCATAGCGGCCGGTCTCGACTACCCTGGAGTGGGGCCTGAACATTCCCACCTCGCCACCGTGGGAAGGGTCGAGTACCATGCCATCAACGACCAGGAGGCAGTGGAGGGATTCCATCTTCTCTCTGAGATGGAGGGGATCGTCCCTGCCTTGGAGAGCGCCCATGCCGTAGCCTTTGTGGCCAAGCTCGCTCAGGAGATGGATCATGATCAGTTGGTCATCGTCAACCTCTCTGGAAGAGGGGATAAGGATGTGGAGCAGATAGCGAGGATGGAGGGGCGATCATGAGCCGGATCGAGAGTGTTTTCAATTCTCTACGTGAAAGAGGGGAGGCGGCCTACATACCATACGTATGTGCGGGAGACCCTGACGTTGACTTCTCTCTCAAGCTTGTGGAGAAGCTTTGCGATTCCGGAGCTGACATCATAGAGCTAGGCATGCCCTTTTCCGACCCCATAGCCGATGGCATCCTCATTCAAGGGGCCATGAACCGGTCACTGTCCAATGGATTCAAGAGATCCGATCTATTCGGAATGATCAGCAGCCTTAGGGAGATAGGCATCCAGCAGCCCGTGGTCGTCATGAGTTATTATAACATCATATTGAATCGTGGGGTCGATACTTTCTGCAAGGATCTGAGCGAGATCGGTGGTGATGGGGTGATCGCCGTCGACCTACCCATCGAGGAAAGCTTGGAACTGGATTCCACATGCGGGAAATGGGGAATCGACCTGATCGGCCTGATCAGCCCGAACACCCCCCTTGAGAGGGTCGATGCGATCTTGGAAAGAGCGAGAGGTTACGTTTACCTGGTCGCAGTAGCTGGAATAACAGGCCCTCGCAGTTCGCTTCACGAGAGCACGCTAAGGATCCTGAGAGAGGTTGCGGTCAGAAGCCCAGTTCCGGTCGCTCTGGGCTTTGGGATATCCACCCCCGAACATGCCAGGATCGCGGTCGAGAATGGAGCGGGCGCAGTGGTCGAGGGGTCAAAACTGATAGACATCTATGCCAGCAACTTGAACGATAGGAGTTCGGCCCTTGAAGAGGTCGGGGAACATGCCCAGCTCATAAAATCAGCATTGAGGGAAAATGATCTCTGAGAAAAGGTGATCATGTTCCCGATCAAGATGGAAGATATATATTCCTCATGAATATGACCATTGGGGCAAGGTTGTGCAGATGGATCAGGTATCGATATTCGTATGGGTCATCCTTGGGATCTTGATAGTGCTGGTACTTCTCAGATTCACCACAAGATTTGGTAGGATCGAAGTGGAGGCCGTGAAGAGGACCGATAAGGGCAGATGGTCATTCGATCAAAAATACAACCATCAGTCCCCCCAACAGAACACCTACCGAAAACCTCGATATTCTAATGCCCCACAGTACCAACAGAATTCGATAGGATCATCAACGCATGGTCAGCAAGCATCCCACCCATCAAACGCGCAGAGGTCCGTAGGCGGTACTGATCATTCATCGGGAGATACGATGAGATGTGTTTGCGGCAACATGGTGGAGGACGGCCTTTTGGTATGCCCCAATTGCCGGAGGGAGATCCGGAGATCCTGCCCATCATGCAACAGGGTGATCCCCGTCCACTATTCTAGATGCCCGCATTGTGGCCACATGTTTGAAGAAACGAAGCCGCACAAGATAGATGTCACCACTCGGCAAGGGGAAGGACGACCATCGGTCGGAAGACCTCTATCTACCAAGGTGGAGAACAGTCAAGGACCAGATCGAAAGAGACGAGCCACTAAGATAGAGGTAAGGCAAGAGCCTGTCAGGAAAGGTCCAGCTGCCAATGAGGGGATCAAGCAACAGCCGATCGGGGGATGTCCGAAATGTGGAGCACCGATCATGCTGAACACATCATTCTGTCGAAAATGCGGTTGGAGCGTGTCCCATGGTGAACTGGTCAGATCGGGGCGTTAGTGCCATCATGAAATGCGAGGCCCTCCACACTTCAACGTTAGAGATGTTCTTTGATCCCTAAAATGGGGCGTGTAATGTCTAAGAGGACGCTCAAGGACATCATCGCATTGCCGGGTGAGATGTTCGCTGGGTCCCTTGATTGAACCATTAATAGTTAATTACTTCATTGAACTCATATATCCCTCCTCCAGGGATGCGAAGAGGGGAGGATGCGATCATGAACGAATTGGACGAAGGGTCATCGTACGGCAACATTTCTGATGATGCATTGGACGAGGGAAGAGGGCCAAGGAGGTCCAGAAGATGGGTGATCCCTGCGGTCGCGGTCATCATCGTGGCGATCGTCATTGTTGCGTCGGTCATTGACATATCCGCCATATCGAATATTTTCGATGCACCAGAAACTGAGGGGGAAGCGGAACTATCGGAACCCAATTTGGTGTTTCCCATTGACGGTCACCAGTCGTACAATGATCATGTCTCGTTGGTCTGGACGCCGGCAAATCTGACAACGCCTCCGAGCCAGTACCAGCTACAGGTGGCAAGCGAGGATGCCATCATCATCGATATCGTCTTGGACAACATCACATATTCTCCAGATCCGCTCGCGGATGGCACATACTATTGGAAGGTGAGGGCCGGAGACACTGATAAATGGGGAAACTGGAGTTCTGTTCAAACCTTTAAGATAAGGACCTCGCTCCCAACTCCTGAACTGATCTCCCCATCATGCAATCAGACCTTGACCACCTTATCACCCCTATTCGAATGGGGATCGGTGGAGGGGGCTGCGGACTACAGATTCCAACTATCCTATAATCAATCCCTCTCTTCATTCTTAGTGGATGAACTGATCGAGAACGCCACTAGTTATTCGATGCAGTCCGATCTCGCCAAGAACGTCACCTACTACTGGAGGGTGATGGCCATGGACCCGATCCTCCAGAGCAATTGGAGCGAGGTGTCATTCTTCCACGTGCCCATCATCTTCGTATCGAGTTTCGAGTGGGAATATCAGGGGACCTGGACATGGGACCTCGCGATCATGGAGGAGAGGTACTATATGTATCACGATATGGAGAGGCCATCTGGTTACGCCTCATACGTGACGGAAGACGATGTCCAGATCGAGATCCTGGGCCAATCGCTGCGGGATGTGGCATACGAGGAGGGCTATTCAACATTCGAGACGGCTGAATTCGTCCTCTCCTTCGTGCAATTGATCGAGTATGGATATGACAATGAGACCACGGGGTATCAGGAATACCCTCGGTATCCGATAGAGACCCTCGTCGATGGGATCGGCGACTGCGAGGATTCGTCCATACTGTTCGCCTCCCTGATGCAGACCCCGGCCCTGGGCTATGATTGCGTCCTGATCTATTTCCCTGGCGATGATAGTACTATAGGACACATAGCGGTCGGGCTGTGCTGCAACTCGTCCACCCCTGGATACTCCATCACCTATGCTGAAGAGCAATACTACTTCTGCGAGACCACATACCCCGGGTGGGA
>JAUVWO010000014.1 GCA_030604065.1 Methanomassiliicoccales archaeon
GGGTTATTGTGGCCCCGCCAACAAAGAAGTTCATGCTGGTTATGAAGCCCTCCACCGTGCCCGGGAGCTCGACCATGGTGAAGTTCAGGCCGGCGATGTCGTCCTCCACGGTGAGGTTCATATAGGACGCATTGGCCTCGAAACCGGAGAGAGAAGCGTACAGGTCGTAGTCGCCATCGGGCACGTTGAGCATGTAAGTCCCGTCGAACCCGGTGGTGGTGGACATCTCCTCCGCCAGGGGGGTGATGTTGACCGCAGTCACCCTTACGCCCGCCAGTGCTCCTCCTTCGTCATCGATCACGGTCCCTGACAGCTCTTGGGTGAGATCACCGGGTGCGGCGAGCGCTCCGGCGGCGGTGATCAGCAGACAGATTCCGAACAGCACGGCCAGGTATGAGGACCTCATGGCAGTATTGGTACGTGTCGCGGGCATTAATAATCATTGCCCGCGCTAGGGCAATTGCGGGTCGGAGGGCTCAAACATTTTATAATCATACCGGAAATGCAAGATGATTCGCGCGGTGAGAGTGAATGATTAGGGTAGATAGGTGTTACACCAAGGACGAGGTCATGGGGCTGATGGAACCGCTCGTGGTGGAGTGGTTCAACGGCAGATTCGCCGGTCTCACCGATCCGCAGTCTCGGGCCATACCCATCATCCACGATCGCGGCAACGTGCTGGTGTCCTCGCCGACCGGGTCGGGGAAGACATTGACCGCGTTCCTGTCCATAATCAACGAGTTGGCCCGCTACGATCGAGAGGGCAAGCTCGAGGATCGCATTTACTGTGTATACGTGTCGCCGCTGAAAGCACTGGCCAACGATGTCAACCGCAACCTGAACCAACCGTTGCTGGAGATGCGGGAGTTGGCCGACCGCCTTGGTGTGGAGTTCCCCAACATCCGGGTGGCGGTGCGTTCAGGGGACACCTCGCAGTACGAGCGTCAGAAGATGTTGCGGAAGCCCCCCCATATATTCATCACCACCCCGGAGTCGCTGGCCTTGGTGCTGGCGGCGCCCAAGTTCCGACAGCGGCTGGAGGAGGTGGAGTGGGTCATATTGGATGAGATCCACGATATCTGCGATTCCAAGCGCGGCGTGCTTCTGTCGTTGACCTTGGAGCGGCTGCAGGCCTACTGCCGCTCCAAGATCACCCGCATAGGTCTTAGCGCCACCATGGCCCCGATGGAGGCCATCGCCCATTACCTGGTCGGATATCAGGACGGTCAGCCGCGGAATGTCAGTCTGGTCGAGGTGCCGGGGCAGAAGGACCTGGACCTCAGCGTCATCTGCCCCATCGAGGACATGACCGCCCTATCCTACGATATCGTCAACGCCAAGATGTACGATCTGCTGAAGGAGATGGTGGACCAGCACGAGACCACATTGGTGTTCACCAACACCAGAAGCGGCACCGAGAGCGTGGTGTACAAGCTCAAGGAGCGGGGGCTGGAGAGCATCGAGGCCCACCACAGCTCCCTGAGCAAGGAGACCCGCCTGGACGTGGAGGAGCGCCTGAAGCGGGGCGAGATCCGTTGCGTGGTATCGTCCACGTCGCTGGAGCTGGGCATCGACATAGGATCGGTGGACCTGGTATGCCAGATCGGCTCCCCCAAATCGGTGGCCAAGGGACTGCAGCGCATCGGCCGCAGTGGCCACGGCCTCGGCCGCACATCCAAGGGTCGTCTGATAGTGTTCGAGCAGGACGACCTGGTGGAATGCGCGGTCATGTGCCGTGCGGCTCACCGGAACGACATCGACCGGGTGTCCATACCAGAGGATTCGTTGGACGTCCTGGCCCAGACCCTGGTGGGCATGTCGCTGGAGCAGCGCTGGGAGGTGGACGAGGCCTTCGAGCTGGTGCGGCGATCCTACTGCTACCGTAACCTTTCCCGTGAAAGCTTCATATCGGTACTCGAATACCTATGTTCCAGGGACGCGTTCGAAGGGGTCTATGCGAAGCTGTGGTACGATGAGGAGGAGGGGCGGTTCGGCAAGAAGAAGGGCAGCCGCATGATCTACTTCCTCAACTTGGGCACCATACCTGAGGAGGCCAACTACAAGGTCTACACCCAGCGTGGTGGCATGGTCGGGGACCTTTCGGAAAAGTTCGTGGAGCGGCTGTCGCCCAGGGACATCTTCGTGCTTGGTGGGCGCAGCTACGAGTTCGTGAGGGCCAAGGGCATGCGGGCGTTCGTCAAGGAGGCCCTGGGCAAGAAGCCGACCGTGCCCTCGTGGACCGGGGAGATGCTACCCCGCAGCTTCGATCTGTCCATGGACGTGGCCCGGTTCCGCCGGGAGATGGCCGATCGTCTGGACGAAGACCCCAAGGCGGTGCTGGATTGGCTCCAGCGGGACTTCGACATCGATGAGGGTTCGGCCCGCAGCATCCTCAGCTATTTCGGCGAGCAGCGGACGGTGGCCGGCCTGATACCCGATGACCGCCGACTGCTGGTGGAGCGCTATATGGACAAGTCCTCCAACAGCAACCTCATCTTCCACTTCCCTTTTGGTCGCCGGGTCAACGATGCCCTGTCGCGAGCGTACGCCTTCAAGCTCTCGAACCAGCACTCCTGCAACGCCAGCGTATCCATCAATGACGATTCGTTCATGATCACCCTCCCCCGGATGGTGGAGATGGAGGGCATAGGTCATCTGCTGGCCCCTGAGGAACTTGAGAGCATACTGCGACGGGCGGTGAAGGACTCGGAGCTGTTCAAGCAGCGGTTCCGTCACACCGCATCCCGTAGCTTCATGGTGCTGCGCAACTACAAGGGCCGTAGCGTGTCGGTCAATCGTCAGCAGATGCGGTCACATTACCTGTTGGAGACACTGTCTGGCATGGAGTCCATGCCGGTCATCGAGGAGACCTACCGGGAGATCATGGGCGAGGTCATGGATGTGGAGAACGCTCGTCTGGTCCTAGAGACCATCGCCTCCGGCGAGACCGAGGTGGCCACCATCGATGCCGGTTCGACGCCCTCGCCCTTTGCTCATAACACCATATTGGCGGGCATATCGGACATCGTGCTCATGGAGGACCGTTCCGCATTGCTGCGGAATCTGCACCGTAAGGTGCTGGTCAAGGCCATGGGCGCTGACATCCGTGAGTTCGAGTTCGAGGAGGCGGAGGTGGCGGCCTACTTCCGCGACAAGGTTGGGCGGGTATCCTCCAAGGAGGACATAGTGCCGCTGCTGCGTCATAGCGGTCCCTTGCGGGTGTTCCGTGAGCGAGGCCGGTCAGCGTACCCCTATTGCGACGTGCCAAGGGAGCAGGTGGACACCTGGGCCGAGGAGCTGTTGGAGGAGGGGGCGATCTCCACCGTCTACCTGGATGACGTGTTCGTGGTGGTCACCGAGGACCTGCCAGAGTACGCCGCCGCTCTGGCAAAGGTTCGGGAATATGGGGTCAATGACTCCAGGGTGCTGGAGGCCCTGGAGCGGGAGTCAACGGTGAACGGTATCTCCCGTGAGCTGGAGGTCAGCCCGGACCGGGTGCTGCGATCGCTACGCAAGCTGGAGTCCATGTTCCTAGTTGGGCGGGACACCCATCGTGGCGGTCGCTGGGACTACGTTCGCTATCGACTACCGAAGCGTGACCACCAGGATTCCCTGGATCGAGTGGTGCGCCGCCATCTCGGCAGTGTAGGCCCTTCCACGGTGGTGGAGGTGGCCTTTGCTCTCACCCTGCCGGAGGAGGACGTGCGCCGCACATGCGACGACCTGGTGAGGGAGGGCGAGCTGTGGGACGGTCGATTCTTGGTCTCCGAGCATCAACAGTACATTCTACGACGTGATCATCTACGGCTTCGCAGTCGATCCAACACGGTCTTCGACGACCGTACGGTCGAGGAGTACCGTCGCTGGAAGGGATCGAGATCCTTCGATAGCATCGAGGGATGCCTACGTCACTTTGGCCAGGTGGGGTCGGCCATGGACGTGTTCAATCGGGTCCCCGACTTCTCCTTGGACGAGTGGCAGGACATGCGCGCCACCGGGCGGGTGCTTTGGGGGCGACTCCATCGGGGTAAGGTCCGCTACGTGTTGGACGAGGACGCCCCCCTGTGTATTGCCGCCTACCGCGAGGCGGTCCCGAGCCGGGAGGAGGAGGCGTTGCTGGAGCGGATGGAGGGCATGGGCGGGGCCAGTGTTCGCCAGCTGACCGCGGCAACGGGTCTCCCCAAGGAACAGGTCAAGGAGACCATTGACCGATTGGACCGTAATTGTCACGTTGTCAGGCGCTACCAGGAGGGGGAGGACTGGTCCACAGAGAACGTGTACATCCCGCTACGGACCAGGGCGTTCGAGGGCGATGCCGTATCAACCATCATAGAGCGATTCCTGCGCGCCTACGGGCCGGTGCCGCTGTTCGCTGTCCGAGCCTACACTGGTCTGGACATTGAGGTATTGCGGAGCGCGTTGGATCGGTTGGACGTCGAGACCATCAACGTTGGCGATGCCCAGGTCACCATGTATCTGCTCTCCGACGAGCTCCCTGACCTGGAACAGGGCCGTTCAGCCTCTGATGGCGTGGGCGTGTATACCTTACAAGACCCATTGGTACAGCCGCTCTGGGCTCAGGTGGCGTCACAGTATGGCGATCGCTGGATCCACCCATTGCTAGAGAGCGGCCGTTTGGTGGGCGCGGCCGAGCTTTGGGCCATGAGCGGTTGCATGGAGGCCCGCTCTCTGGATCTGGCCGGTATAACCCTAGATCAGGCGCTGGATGCATTGGATGGGGCCATGGGCTACTATGAGATGCAGGGATATGACATCCTTCGTCTCAGATATGTGAACGATGTGTCAGCTGAGGATCTGGACATTGAGGCGCAGGAAGCGTTGGCCGCCCATGGATACCATCTGGTGAACGGCTTCTGGGCCAAGGGTCGATTCCTGCCAATAACCTACACCAGGGCCGAGCTGCTGATGCTGACACTGTATCATCAGCACATCCCCCGCCGCTGCCGCTTCCGGACGGTGGTCGAGGCGGTGGCCTCCCGAGGCTACTTACGCTCCGACCAAGAGGCCACACTGCGCTGCCGCAACCGTGAACCGTTGAAGACCGTGATGGAGAAAGGGCACCTGATCAAGCTGCATGGCATTCCCGATTACGTCATGTACACCACCCGTGAACAGGCCCGGCTGTTCAGGGCCGCCAAGAACATGGAGCTGGATCATGACATGTCGGTGATGGTGTCCATCCTCCGTGACCGGCAGCCTCTCTCCCGGAGCCGGCTGTATGATCTGTCCACCATGGGACACAAGAGCACCCAAGAGGCGTTGAAGGGGCTTCGGCGGGCCACGGTGGTCTATGCCGATGCTAGCGGACAGCTACGACTGGTGCCGCTGCCGATCACTGACGCCGATACGGCTAGAATGGATGTGGTGCGACAACTGTTCGATGACTTCGGGGTATTCAGCGCTGAAGAACTGTCGCGATTCCTCAAGCGTCAGTTCCCCATGCGTGATCTTCGCTATACCCTGCGGGAGCTGGAGGCCGAGGGGCATCTGGTCAAAGGGTTCCTGATGGAGGGGGACGATCGCCCCTTTTGGATGCTGGCCCAGGGCCCCAAGCCTGACCAGCTGCGGTTCCGGGAGTCCTTCGTGCTCATGCCGGCCGACAACCTGTACCTGTACCTGCAACCGGAGATCAAGGAACGGTTCGAGACCCCGTGCTCAGTGGTGTTCCGTGGCACTGAGATGATCGGATCGTTACAGGCCAAACTTAAAGGGAACGACATGACCGTCCGTTCCATTCAGGGGGGCATCGAGGCCAACAGGGCTCTGCGGGAGTTCGCCCGCCACGCCGGCCTCCTACTCCGGGAGGAGGATGCCGACGAGGAGGAATGGGACATCATCGAGTTCTACGAGAAGACGCACCCTGGTCGGTGATCACCGTTCGCGGGCGATGATCATCTCGGCCGCCTTGCACCCGGACATCAGCATGCCACCGAAGATGGGGCCCATACGCGGGGCCCCCATGACCGCGTTGCAGGCCATGCCGGTGACGTATAACCGGGGAAACACCTCCATAGTGTTCTCCACCGTCATCCGCTCGCCGACCTCGGCGGTCATGCTGCGCTCTCCCTCCACCTTGCCGGTGGGGGTGGTCAGGGCGCCGGCCTTTCTTTGCACTATGCAGCATATCTCGGCGTCATGCCCGGTGGCGTCGATGACGTACTTCGACCGGATCATGATGGGGTCCACATGCATGCCAAGATGATCCACCGCGGCCCAATTGATGACCACCCCAGCCACCTCGCCGTCGCGGATAAGGACATCCTCGACCGTGACCGCGTTGTATATCATCGCCCCAGCATCGCAGGCGGCGGCGATCATGTGGGCGGTGGACTGCACCGAGTCGGCGGTGAAGTACCCGTCACCTGCGTCCTCCAGAGGTATGCCGACCTCTTCCATGAGGTCCTTGGATTCCTCCTGTACCACGATCACCGGGAAGTTCATGCCACCCCCCCACATGCCGCCTCCAGGGGCTAGCTTCCGCTCGAATATGACAGTGGACATGCCCGCTTGGGCAAGGTACCTGGCCACCACTAAGGCCGACGGTCCGCATCCGACGATGACCACGTCCACGTCTATATGATCGAGGAAGTCACGGTAGGCTCGTTTCACTATGCTGCGGGTGATCATGGTCTCATCGATAGGCAATTGATGTCCTCCAGTTTCACAGGAACGCGAAGGCCATATTAACAATTTTACAGCCAACACCGCATCATCAATTTCGTATGGAGACATTTAACATAGGATAAATGTTTAATAATCGTTAACAATTGGTGAATCCAATGAAGATACCCTGTGAACTCATCGTATGGTATGTCCTCCCCTCGATCCGGAGGGAGCTGGCCCGGGAATTGGTTACGACACATGGCCTCACCCAGGCGGAGGTTGCCAGGCGGTTTGGGGTCACGGACGCAGCGGTGTCCCAGTATCTCAAGAAGAAACGGGGCATCAACCCTGAGATAGAGAACAGCTATAGGTATGATGACTTCAGGGCCGAGGTGTCCAGGGCGGCAGAGCGCATCATGGGCGGCTCCGACATAGTCACTGAGACCTGCAGGGTATGCTCCATGGTAAAGCGCAGCGGCATGCTGACCAGCATATACGAGACCCACACTGGGTTCCACGCGCCGGATTGCATCTGTCCAGAATGATCACGCCTGGTCGAGGAACAGGAACTCCTGGGCATAGCCACAGTACTGGCCGAAACGCTCGTGACCGAATGCTCTAAGGGCCTTATAGCTCCCGTGAACTCCGTAGTGGTCCCCTAGACAGCGCCGTATCCGCACGTCCACGGGAAAAGCATCAAGATGGTCTAGGCTGAATAGAGCGACACAATCAGCCACCTTGTCCCCGATGCCCGGCTGCTTCTTCAGCTCGGCGATGCACTTCTCATGGCCCATTTCCTTGAGGGAGATCAGGTCCAGCCGTCCTTCATGGACCACATGGGCCAAGGCCAATAGTCTGTCACACCGATAGCCGAGCCCGCAGGCCTTGGCATCCTCGGAATGCTCCAGTATCTGTTCTGGGCTGGGAAAGGAGTACTGCCCATCCCCCACCTCGTTTCCAAAGGTCCGGCAGATGTTCTCTACCATGCTCCGGATACGAGGGATGTTGGCATTGGTGGCCAGTACATAGGTCGCCATGCACTCCCAGGGCAGTTGGCGTAGCAGACGTAGGCCATGAAGACGACCCACCAGTTCTGATACAAAGGGATCAGCGGCGATATCCTGATAGACGGCCAGCAGATCATCGTCGGCTCGCAGGTACCGAGCCATCCGGGTGGCGGTCTCACCCTCGATCTGGACCACTCCATCTTCGACCCACAGCTCTACCACGCTGTGGCCGATCACCCCCCGCCATCGACCGGAAACTGACCGCCAACGGTGAGCCTGGCCACATCCCAGGGTATGTTCAAGATCCACCAACAGCTTCAGTTCCGGCGAGCCACCACCACCATGGCGTCCGAGCATGGTCTGAAGGGTGATCCAGAGTAGTCCCCGTATAGACCAACGATCTCCAGACCGCAGCCCTTCATGAGGTTCTCCAAGTCCAGCAGCGTCAGGTACACTATCTCGAACCGCGCTGTCACCCTGCGGAGGGCCCCATCCTGCCGCGAGACGTCGTAGAAGTGATGTACCGTCATACGCTGGCGGGCGCGGTCGGTGTCCTGCGACTCAAAACGGGAGACCACTTCTCCCTTGGCGTTCACCTTGGTTCCCAGATGCAGCATGGCGCCATTGCCCCGAGACGGCTCGGGGTTGAACACAGACATCACCAGTCTGCCCCCTGGAGCGAGATGTTCTATCAAGTTGTCAAGTGTGACCGTCTGTTCCTCATGGCTGAGCAGATGCAAGAATGCGTTATGGGGCACGATCACGGAGTCGTACCCTCCCTCTATGATCATAGGGTCGCGCACATCCCCCTGTACCAGGTCGATGTGTTGTAACAGCTCCTCATCCTCGCGCTCCAGCTTGACGCTGCATATGTCTAGCATGGCCTGGCTTCTGTCTATACCCGTGACCATGGCACCGTTCTTCGCAAGATAGTTCACGATCCGACCGGTGCCGCACATGGGTACAAGCACTCGACCGCCATCCACTATCCCATCGTAGAACCGTAGGTCCTCGTCGTAACCTTCCAGCCACAGATCGTAGTGGCGGGCGAACAGCTCATACTGGTCCAAAGGTTCAGCGCTTGTAGCCGATCTGTCTGAGGAATCTCCTTCTCTTTTCAATGTCATCATCCCCCTCCACAGCAACGGGTGATTGTCCGTCGATCACTCCCATGATGCCACGCCCCTCGTCGTTCACGGCCATCACCACGTCAACGGTGTTGGCGGTGGCGCAGAATATGTGGCACACCTCGGGGGCCGCTTTCACTGCCCCCAGGACGTTGATGGGGTAGCAATCCTTCATGACTATGATGAAAGAGTGTCCTGCGCCTATGCGCATGGCGTTATCAGCCGCGCACTTCATCAGAGCCTCGTCGTTCCCCTCGATACGGACCAGGCGGTCCATGGAGGCCTCGCAGAATGCAACCCCGAACCTTGCGCCTGGGACCGAGTTCACCATGGCCTCATAGAGGTCCTCTGCCGTCTTGATGAAATGAGACTGCCCGATGATCACATTGGCACCTTCAGGCATCTCAACCCTGACAGAATCGAGCTTCAGATCATCACCCAGGTGCAATAGCCATGGACGAGCATAAAGCGTTTTCCTACGCCCCCCAACACCATTTGTATCGGTCTGTGACGGGATTTATTATGGCCGCGCTCCATATTGCGAGGGTTCGAATCCTATTCGACCTCCGATGGAATGCCCCCTGCTTTAGCGGGGGGTAGTTCACTGAGAGCAAATACCTGATGATCCGAATAAACTGGAACAAAGCGATTACGCACAGGTCGATCTGTCAAACACTTCATCGTCAAGGTGAAAATATGTCCCATGCGATATTATATTTTACATGTCTCTAATCTTGTCCCATGATCCGTATAGGTCCCGCTGGCTATCCTAAGGGCAGCAGGGGCCCGGTGGATGCGGTGGAGAGAGTGAAACGACTAGGTCTGGACGCTCTTGAGGTGGAATTCGTCCGTGGGGTGCGCATGCGCGAGACAAATGCCAGGGACCTAGGCCGAAGAGCCAGGGAGCTCGATGTGTCGCTGACCGCCCATGCGCCCTATTACATCAACTTGAACTCCGACGACCAGGAGAAGCGAGAACGCAGTGTGGACCGCATCGTAGCCACCGGAAATGCTGCATCAGCCATGGGCGCTTGGTTGATCGTGGTGCATGCGGCCACCTATATGGGGCGCGACCCATCCCTAGCCACTAGGGCGGTCATCGAGGGCTTGTCCCTGGCTAGAGAGGCGCTGGATGAATGTGGAGGGCGACGGGTGACCATTGGCCTGGAGACCATGGGCAAGCGGGCCGTCTGGGGGACCCTCGATGAGATCGCGGAGGTGATGACGGAGGTGTCTGGAGTGATGCCGGTCTTGGATGTGGCCCATGTCCATGCCCGGTACGGTGGAATCCTGCGGACGCGGGCGGATTTCGATGATCTCATTATCGAATACGGTTCCATGGTCGGACGGGCGCATCTGCACATGAGCGGTATTGAGTTCGGGGGGAGGGGTGAGATGAGGCACCTGCCCCTAGGTGACCCGGACCCGATCATTTTCATGGACGCCATCCGTTCCAGCTTTGTTGATGCCACGGTGATAGTCGAGACCCCTGATCCAAGTGCAGGGGCGCTCCTTCTGAAAGATCTTCTCCAAATATCGAATTCAGGGCGGGACATTTGAAATATATGAGTCCAATTATGTCCAAGGAGGCATAACGTGGCAGAAGACACCTCAATGGAAGAGGTATTCGAGTTCGATTGCCCGGACTGTGGCACTCATATCGTAGGTGAGGTGGATCATTGTCCCAAGTGCGGCATCGAGTTCGATTTTGAGGAGGTGGAAGAGTTCGTGTGCCCTCGATGTGGTGAGGTAGTGGGTGAGGTGGGCCGTTGTCCCAACTGTGGAACCGAGTTCGAGATCGCGATCGACGAACCCGACACACCCACTGATCCAGATCCGATCGTGGCCCCGCTCATGATGGAAGCCTTGGAATCAGAGCAAGATGAACCCATACAGGTTGAGCCAGAATTGGAGACCGAGGGCATCGATCCATCGGTAGAGGCATTGTCTGAACCTGGGCCATCAACCGAGGTTAATGATACCTTTATCCATCTCTCCGACCCTTTGGCAGAGGCCAAAGAGGGAGGGGATATTTCCGAGGCCCCGGTACCGGAGCTGAAGGCCAAGGAGCCGGAACCGCCGCCCAAGAGTTTTGCTCAGGTGCAGGAGGAGTTCCCCCAGCTGGTGGATCAGATAAAGGACCTGCTTGCCCTGGCCAATGAGCACGGCATTGATTCCCAGGGGGCACGCACGCTGATCGACAGGACGGTGACCGCAGGGAGGAACAAGGACCTCGATCAGGCTATCGAATTGGCCAAGCAATGTATGGATAGCATCAAGACCGCCATATCCAATCATCTGGAGGGGGAGGCGCTGGATCTGACCCGCTTCGCTGAGACGTCAGAGCGACTAGGAAAAGATCCCGCCGTATTGCTGGAGCATGTGTCAACGATCAGGGCACTTCATGAGAGTGGGGACCTGGGCGGCGCCCTAGAGTATGGCCGAGAGGGACGAAGGGTGGCCCTGGAGCTGACCGGTAGATACGTGGAGGCCAACGACCTTTGTGACCGCCTTGAGGGCCTCATCCAGAACGTTGAGCGATTCTATGTAGATGTCCGAGAGCCCCGGGAGCTTCTGAACGAGGCTAAGGATGCGGGCCTGCGCGATGACTGGGACACCATGGCCATACTGGCCCAGAAAGGGATATCCCAAATGCAGGAGCGCCTACCCTCTCTGCTTGAAGAAGGGCTGGTCAATGGCAAGGACCTCCTGCTGAAACTGAAGATGGAGGGGAAGAACGTCAGCCTGCCGATCAAACTGCTCAAGGAGGCCTCAGTGATGAACCAGTCCGGAGATCACGAGGGGGCGCTCTCCAGTCTGGTGGAGTTCAAGGCCGAGGTCAAGAGACTCTGACGTCGGTCACCGTCTTCATGACCTCCATCTCGCGCTCCAGGATCGATCTCTCCTTTTCGCCCAGACCGGCGGGGTCGGCCGACACCAGGAATATGGAATTATGATCGGACACCTGGTCAACCACCTTGCGCACGAACCGGATGAATCCGTCAAAGCTAACGTTGCTTAGCAGGTAGTGAACGTCATCGATCAGCACCACCGCCCCATCATTCTCGGCCAGGAACTTCTCGATCAGCAGCATGATGCGCTCCAGCGACGGGCCAACCGTCTCCTCTGAATCACTCTCGTGATCCGTTAGCCAGAACACCTGGGCGCTCCCCTCAGGGAGCCGATCGCGAATGAATCTTGGATTGGTACGGCTGATGGCCAGCCCCGAGTAGCCTTCGGCCAGCTTGCGCGCCATCATCTGGTAAGATACCTCTGGCTTCCATTCCTCGAACAGGTAGCTATGGCCCCGTGATAGCAACATGCGGGGCAGTTCCTCGCTGCGGGTCTGTGCTTTGTAGGACAGCACCTCCGAAGCTAGGTCCATGGTCACTTCCTTGCCCATCAGCGAAGAGAAAGCTAGCAGGCGGTTCAGACTACCGTTGAGCTCCCTTACGCTTCCATGACACAGCTGGGCAACGAACTCGATCACCTCGTCCGGCACATGCGAGTTCAGATCCCTGACCCGATTGCCGAGGATGGCGATACGAGTGCCCAGGTCTGGAGGCTGGATGTCGATGATCAGGCCGGACTCGAACCGGGTGATCAGCCGATCAGACAACGACGGGATCTCCCGAGGAAGAAGGTCGGATGTGATGATCACGTGGCCGCCGTGGGACACCACCGAATTGAGGATATGTATGATCTCCTCCTGTGCCCTCTCTCTTCCGGCTAGGAACTGCACGTCATCGACCATGAGAAGGTCGCATCCGGCGAATCCCTCGCGGAACTCATTCAAGCGGTTCTCGGCCACCGCTTCTAGCAGGCCGTTCTCGAATAGGTCCGCTTGGCAGTAGACAACGTCCCCCTCAGGTTGCCGTTGGAGCACCCGGTTACCCACTGCCTGTTCCAGATGGGTCTTGCCCATGCCAGAGCGGGAGAAGATGAACAGCGGGTTGTACACGCCCCCCAGGTCGCCCGCCACCGCCAGCGCCGCCGCCTTGGCGAACTGGTTCGAGGGCCCCTCCACGAAGCTCTCGAATGTGAACCTAGGGTCCAGCACTGATTCCAGTGGCGCCGGGTGCGCCATCGAGGCGGGCTCCGAATGACCATGACGTAGCAGGATATCGTATACATGATCCTCCATGGCCACCGACCGGTCGCGGATGACCTGGTCCCGGATGCGCCTCTCTTTCATCCCCCTCTTTTGGCCCCCGAGCGACTCGGTCAGAAGCTCCAGCTCTCGTTCAGCTTCAGGCACATGGCTGGGGTAACGCAGTTTGCGAAGGATCGAATGAGCCTCCCGCTCGAAGCCAGTGCAGTTCATGGTGTCAATGGCCTCCCGGATGGATTGGGCCCGGTCGATCGTGCGCTGGAAGTAGGGCAGCGCCCTCCGCGCCTGCTCCGGGTCCCGCGACCACATGTTGAGCAGGGTGGTGACATCGTAGCCCTCTCGATCCCAGTGCATCATGCGGGCACAGACCTCGCCCCTCCCCTGTATCTTGGCCTTCCGGGGCATCTTTGGCAGCCAGGAAGGCGGTATGAGGCTAGCTGAGTTGATGCCCCCGTCCTTGAAGAATCCGAAAAGCTTGGCGATGTCCAGATATGTTACGATACCATACTCAGCCTCGGCGAAGGTGACGTCCTCCCATAGAAAACCCACCGCCTTGTCTCCCAGGTACAGCCGGCCAGCACTCTTCATTCCTGGCTTGTGGAACACATAGGCGGCCGCGGCGGCCTTACCGTCCCGAAATGCCACAATGGCCTGCGAAGAAGAGCCCTCTAGGGCCATGGTCGCGACCACCGCCCCGGTGAAATCGTAGCGGCGGAACTCGTCGAGCAGAGAGCGGAGCTCAGCCTCTTTACCCTCTCTAGTCTGGATCAGGTTCCCGGTTGGCACCCCTAGCCTCTCGAGCAGCTCGACCATAGGACCATGATCCATACCGATGCCACAGGATAATATGCTTTCCCGGTCAACGACGATGGGCGGGAGCGGAAAAGGATTTAAATCAAATGAGGGATTCCATGCACCTATGCCACTGTAGCTCAGCGGTTGTCCTCGAAGAGGGCCGTTAAAGAGCGGCGGTTTCGTAAACCGCAGGCCGGGGGTTCGATCCCCTCCAGTGGCTCCATATTCTCCTTAATGCTCAGCGCTTAAGGTGCTCCTTCAGTATTTTGATGGCGCACACGTCCCCGCACATAGAGCATCCCTCCTCCTCAGCGGTGATGCCTCGGGCTCGAAACTCCCTGGCCTTGTCGGGATCCACTGCAAGCTCGAACATGCGCTCCCAGTCCAGGTCCTTTCGGGCCGTGGACATCAGCCGGTCCCGCTCATCGCCCCGCCCGCGGGCCCGGTCGGCGGCGTGAGCCGCCAATTTGGAGGCGATGAGCCCCTCCTTGACGTCATCCACCGTGGGCAACGAGAGATGCTCTGCAGGTGTAAGGTAGCATAGGAAGTCGGCACCGTGGTAGGCGGCCATGGCGCCGCCGATGGCACCCACGATGTGATCGTACCCTGGTCCGATGTCGGTGACCAGGGGCCCGAGGACGTAGAACGGGGCGTCATGGCAAAGTCGCTTCGCCAGTCTGACATTGGTCTCCACCTGGTCCATGGGCACATGTCCGGGCCCCTCGACCATGGCCTGCACCCCGGCCTCCCGGCAGCGGGTGACCAGATGGCCCAGGGTGACCAGCTCGGCGACCTGGGCCGCATCGGTGGCGTCGTGGGTGCAGCCTGGCCGGAAACCGTCCCCGAGGCTGAGGGTGAACTCGTACTCTCGGGCCATCTCCAACAGGTAGTCGAAGTTCTTGTACAGCGGATTCTCCTTGTCGTTGTGCAGGATCCACGCAGTGAGGAACGAGCCCCCACGGGACACCACATCCATCAGTCGCTCCGCCCGCTTCAACCAGGCCACGCTCTCTTGGGTGATGCCACAGTGCACGGTCATGAAGTCGACGCCATCCTTGGCATGGACCTCGATGCCGTTGAACATGTCATCTTCGTCCATGTCCACCAGTGCCCCCTTGCGGGCAGCGGTGAGTCCGGTCTGGTAGATGGGGACGGTGCCCACCGGCACCGGAGATGCGGCGATCACCGCCCTGCGGATGGCGTCGATGTCGCCGCCGGTACTGAGGTCCATGATGGCATCGGCGTCGTAACGCAGTGCCACCTCGACCTTCTTCATCTCCTTCTCTATATGGGGCATGTCCCTGGACGTACCGATGTTGACATTGACCTTGACCGACAACCCGGCACCGATGCCGCACGGTTCGGGATCGTGTATGGGGTTGCAGGGGATGACTATTGTCCCGGAGGCCACCCCGCGGCGGACCTGTTCGGGGTCGACACCCTCCTTTTGGGCAACCTCCTGCACCAGCAGCGATGTGCCTCGCCGGGCCTGTTCCATGATGGTCATCGTACCCCCTAATCCCCGGGTGGATTTATGGTTTGTCCCCTCACACCCGGAGCGGTCAGCCGATCCTGGAAACACGTCCGGAACCCCCCTTTGATGGGCGGCCGACAAGATGCATGGCCAGTGCTCCCAGAGTTTATATATCAATACCCCCTATGGGAAATGGTCTGGGATGGGATTCCGAAAGCCGGTGTTAATGATAGGTATCCAGCTCGGACCTTGCACGTCAAACATATGGTTCAGAGGGTTCATCAATGGAGGATTATAGCTACGATGCCAGTAAGATTCAGGTGCTAGAGGGCCTGCAGGCGGTGCGCAAGCGGCCGGGAATGTACATCGGCAGCACCGAATCCCGGGGGCTCCACCACCTGGTGTACGAAGTGGTGGACAATTCCATCGATGAGGCCATGAACGGATACTGCGACGAGATAACGGTCATCGTTCATGAGGACGGGTCGGTGTCGGTGTCGGACAACGGCCGCGGCATACCTGTGGGCATTCACGAGAAGTACGGCAAGTCGGCCCTGGAGCTGGTCATGACCCAGTTACACGCCGGCGGCAAGTTCGATGATAAGAGCTCCAAGGTGTCCGGTGGACTGCACGGCGTGGGGGTGTCGGTGGTCAATGCGCTGTCGGAGTGGACCGAGGTGCGGGTGAGCCAGCACGGCAAGGTGCACTCCCAGGTCTACCACAGGGGCGTCCCTGAACAGCCGGTGCGGGTTGTGGGTGAGACCGATGAGACCGGCAACTGGACCCGATTCATGCCAGATCCTGAAATATTCGAGACCCTGGAGTTCGATGACGAGATACTATCCCACCGTCTTCGGGATCTTGCGTTCCTGAATCGCATAGTCACCATCAATTTCAACGACCTCAGGACCGGCCGCAGTGCCAGGTACCATTATGAGGGGGGCATCAACGAGTTCGTGGAGCATCTGAACAAGAACAAGAGCCCGCTACATCCCCAGCCGTTATACGTGGCCGGAGAGCGTGAGGCCATCCAGATCGAGCTGTCGTTGCAGTGGACCGATGGCTATACCGAGAACATCCATACCTTCGTCAACAATATCAACACAGTGGAGGGGGGCACCCACCTGATCGGACTCCGGGCATCGCTGACCCGGACGTTCAATGACTATGATCGCAAGTACGGTCTGTTCAAGAACGGTACCGAGAGTCTGACCGGGGAGGACATCCGCGAGGGCCTCACTGCCATACTCAGCGTCAAGATCCCGGAACCCCAGTTCGAGGGCCAGACCAAGACCAGATTGGGCAATAGCGAGGCTCGGGGGGCGGTAGAGACGGTGGTCAATGAGCGGCTGTACGAGTACTTGGAGGAGAATCCATCGGTGTCGGAGACGATCATCCGCAAGGCGACGCTGGCCTCTCAGGCCCGTGAGGCGGCCCGTAAGGCCCGCGAACTCACCCGGCGCAAGTCATTCCTGGAGAGTACCAGCCTCCCAGGCAAGCTGGCCGACTGCACCGAGAAGGACCCGGCCCGCTCCGAGCTGTTCATAGTGGAGGGGGACTCCGCTGGCGGCAGTGCCAAGCAGGGCCGTGACCGCATGTTCCAGGCCATACTGCCGCTTCGAGGCAAGATCCTCAACGTGGAGAAGGCGCGGATAGATCGGATCCTATCCAGCCAGGCTATACGGGATCTCATCACTGCTCTGGGGTCAGGCATCGGTGAGGACTTCGATGTGTCCAAGGCACGGTATCATCGCATCATCATCATGACCGATGCCGATGTGGACGGGGCCCATATCCGCACCCTGCTGCTGACGCTGATGTTCCGCTATATGCGGGAACTCATCGATCAGGGTTTCGTGTATATCGCCCAGCCCCCGCTGTATCGGGTGAGCAAGGGCAAGAGGGAGCGCTACTGTTTCAGCGACCGGGAGATGGAGTTGGCGCTTGATGAGATCTCGGGTGGGAGCATCCAGCGCTCTAAGGGTCTGGGTGAGATGAACCCCAAGCACCTGTGGGAGACCACCATGGACCCCGAGTCCAGGGTGATGAAGCAGGTGACGGTGTCGGATGCCATCTTCGCCGATGAACTGTTCACCGTGCTCATGGGTGACGCGGTCGCCCCTCGCAGGGAGTTCATTATCGAGCATGCCAAGGAAGTCGTCAACCTCGATGTATAGGTGATGTCATGGTAGAAGACAGCGATAAAAGAGTGGTCCTCGAGCCCATCGAGACCGAGATGCAGAGATCATACATAGACTACGCCATGAGCGTCATCGTGGGTCGAGCGCTGCCCGACGTCAGGGACGGGTTCAAACCGGTGCACCGCAAGATCCTGTACGCTATGCAGGACATGGGCAATACCCACACCCGGGCGCACAAGAAGAGTGCCAGAGTGGTGGGAGAGGTGCTGGGCAAGTACCATCCCCATGGCGACACCGCCGCCTATGATGCCTTGGTGCGTATGGCCCAGGACTTCTCGCTCCGCTACCCGATGGTGGACGGCCAGGGCAATTTCGGCTCGGTGGACGGGGACTCGGCCGCGGCAATGCGTTACACCGAGTGCCGCATGACCTCCATGGCATCCTTGATGATGTTGGACATCGACAAGGATACGGTGGACTTCACCGATAACTTCGATGGCACCCTCAAGGAGCCGACGGTGCTGCCTTGCGGGTTCCCCAACCTGATGGTCAACGGCGCCTCCGGAATAGCCGTGGGCATGGCCACCAACATACCGCCACATAACCTGGGAGAGGTCATCGATGCCCTGGTGCGGCTGGTCGATGAACCGGAGGCGGGGCTGCCCGAACTCATGGAGCACATCCAAGGGCCGGACTTTCCCACCGGGGGCATCATCTATGGTGTGGACGGGTTGATGGAGGCCTACCGTACCGGACGGGGACGCATCAAGGTGAGGGCCAAGGCGGACTTTGAGGATCACAGCGGTCGCATCCGTATCATAGTCACCGAGATACCATATATGGTGAACAAGGCCAAGTTGATCGAGAACATCGCCGAACTGGTCAAGGACAAGCGGATCGAGGGGATCAGCGACCTACGCGACGAAAGCGACCGCGATGGCATGCGCATCGTCATCGAGCTGCGCAAGGATGTCATGGAGGACGTGGTGCTGAACCAGCTGTTCAAGCACACTCAGATGGAGACGACATTCGGCATCATCAATCTGGCCCTGGTGGACAACCGCCCTGAGGAGCTGTCGCTCAAGTCCATGCTGCAGCACTATTTGGAGCATCGCCGCGTGGTCGTGGTCCGTCGCACCGAGTACAATCTGGCCCAAGCGCGCAAGCGCCACCATATATTAGAAGGCCTGATAGTGGCGGTCGACGCCTTGGACGAGACCATCGCTATCATCCGCGCCGCCGCCGACGCTGAGGAGGCCCGAGAGAGTCTAATCGAGCGCTTCGAGCTGTCCGTGGAGCAAGCCAAAGCCATACTGGACATGAGGTTACATCGTCTTACTGGATTGGAGATCGATGAGCTCCGCCAGGAGTATGCGGACATAATCACCCTCATGGCCGCTCTGGAATCCATATTGGACAGTGCCGAGAGGGTGATGGCCATAGTCCGTGACGAGCTGCAGCAGGTCAAGAATGCACATGGCGATGACCGCCGCACCGAGATCGTGCTCAGCGCCCTCGATCTGGACATAGAGGACCTGATCCCTCAGGAGGAGGTGGTCATAACCCTTACCGCTGACGGCTACGTGAAGCGCATGCCGGTGGACGCCTACCGGATGCAACATCGCGGAGGCGGTGGCAAACGGGGCATCACAACCAAGGAGGAGGATGTGGTCAGGGACATGAGCGTCAACAGCAGCCACGACCACATGCTGTTCTTCACCAACACCGGTCGGGTGTACAGTCTCAAGGCCTATCGGATACCCGAAGGCTCTAGAACTGCCAAGGGGAAGCCGGTGGTGAACCTGATCAAGAGGCTGCAGGACGATGAGGAGGTGTTCCGCATGCTCCCTGTGTCAGACTTCATCGGGGATCGCTACTTGATGTTCGCCACCCGCGGCGGCCTGGTCAAGAAGACGTCGCTGGCTGACTACGAGAACATAAACATCAATGGCAAGTACGCTATTTCCCTTATGTCAGGCGACCAATTGGTCAGTGTGGCGGTCACCGACGGCTCCAAGCAGGTGCTGCTGGCCACGGCACATGGGATGGCCAACCGCTTCCCCGAGACCCAGAACGGTGCTCCTGTGGTCAGGCCGACCGGCCGCAATACCCGTGGAGTGCGTGGCATCAGGCTACGCAAGGGCGATCGGGTCGTGGCCATGGAGGTCGTCGATGACATTCCCGATGAGGAGAACGAGCAGATACTGCTCACCCTGACCGCCAACGGCTACGGGAAGCGGTCCAAGATCCGGGACTATCGTAAGACCAATAGGGGCAGCATAGGGGTCCGCAACATGGTCACCGACGATCGCAATGGTCCGGTGGCCGGGATCCTCCTTGTGGAGGGGGACGAGGGCATAATGGTGACCTCCGACAAGGGCCAGGTGATCCAGACCAAGGTGGTCGAGTTCCCTATCATCGGTCGCTCGACCAAAGGGGTCAGGGCCATGCGCCTCAAGGAGGGTCAGGTGATCGTAGCCATCGAGCGCTGCGCCATCTCTGAGGGGGATGAGGCGGAGGGCGAGGAAGAAATTGACAAACCTATTTAAGTCGAGAAGACGGTTCGACAACATCTGGGTGTGCACATGTTCAGGAATTCGATCGAAGGTCTGGAGAAGGTATTCAGGACGGACATAGAGGTGCCCAAGGTAGTGCTGGTCAGTGGCCCCCCTGGGTCCATGAAGACGAGCTTCTGCTATTCCATGATGTCCAGCTACCTGGACAACGCCAATGAGAAGGGGTTATATATCACCCTGGAGGAGTCGGCGGACAGCCATCTGAACAACATGAGGAGCATCGGCATCAAGCTGAGCCCCAATATGGAGATATCCGATTTCACAGACCTACGCGAGATAGACGACATAGTCGAGGGCGAGGGGGCCACTGATTACCTGCATCTGGTGGAGCAGACCATTCGCTATATGAAGAAGAGCCATGGCGATCAGTTCACTGTGGTCACCATCGACTCCCTGGGCGCCCTATACTCGCTGATGGAGGACCAGGAGGGCATGAGGAAGAAGATGTTCTATTTCTTCAAGAACCTCCGCGACTTCAACCTTATCACGTTCATTGTCATGGAGCGGTCACCGGGAACACCATCATCGCTCCTAGGCAACGAGGGATTCCTGGTCGATGGTATAATAGAGATGGGCATGGACCATACCCGAGGCAAGCTTGCCCGGTACATCCAAGTAGAGAAGATGAGGGCCTGCGACCATTCCATGGAGCGGCATACCATCGAGGTGGGCAAGACCGGCCTGATGGTGTTAGGCCCGGCGCTTTCATAAGGTGATCGTCATGGAGGGCAGTGAAATACCCATTTGGCAGGTCATCGACGAGTTCAGGGACAAGATCAAGAACCAAGAGTCCGAGCTGGCCACCCGTAAGGAGCAGATCCGCACACTCAAGGATGAGTTGGGGGAGAAGGAGAGGCTGCTGGAACAAAGGGCCAGTGAGCTTGAGGATCAGGACCGCAAGCTCAAGGAATGGGAGGAATCGCTTGGCCCCCGTGAGGAGAAGGCCTCAAAACGGGATACGGAGCTAGGGGTGAAGGAGGCAGAGTTACGCCGCAAGGAGAACGGGTTGTTCGAGGACCGTAAGATCATTGGTCTTCGTGATATCGCCCTCAACTCTAAGGAAGAGGAGCTTCAGGGGCTGTTGGAACGGGCTATGGCCCATGAAACATCCATAGCGGGGTATTTGGCGACCATGGCTGACCGTGAGGAGAAGGCCATCCAATATGAGAACGAGATCTCACGGTTCCTAGAGGAGATATCGACCCGACGAGAGTCTATATCGGCTCGTGAGATCGAGCTTCAGGAGCAGATAGAATCGTTGGTGATATCCGAAGGCTTGATCGTGGATGAGCAACGGCGCTTCGTGGAGTGGGAGAAGGCCTTGAACGAGCGTGAAGAAGAGATCCTAAGCCTTGAGAAGAGACTAGCTGAGAGGGAGCCTCCAGTAATGGAGACAGAGGAGCCTAGTGACACGAAGCAGGACGAACCTGCTGACGTCGAGACAACACCGCCCGAACCCCCATCCGAGGAGACCGAGGAGCCTAGTGACACGAAGCAGGACGAACCTGCTGACGTCGAGACACCACCGCCCGAACCCCCATCCGAGGAGAC
>JAUVWO010000010.1 GCA_030604065.1 Methanomassiliicoccales archaeon
GCAACCTATACCCGCGATTCCGAACAGGAGCAGACATGGGATCAGTATCCGTCGTCGACCATAGAGGTCAGCTAATACTCCTGCGAGAGGGGCCATCACCACCCCGGGTATGGCATAGAATGTGATCAGCAGACTTACCTGCCCCGGATCTATGCCGAATCGATCGATGACCCCCGGGAAAGCAGGGGTTATCGTGGAGATGCCGATGACCGCCATCAGGGTGATCGAGAACACCACCGACACCTCTCGCTTCCACCACATTCCTACCACGATATCACCGATTCAAATGATGTTGACTGGACTTTTCCCTTCCACACTCAGTAGTTTAATGCCCATATATAGGCAACAATCGTGAGATAAGCCCGGACATCGTCCGGGTCATTACCTTGACGAAGCAATCCCCCGACAATCTGTAGAACAGTCCCTCAGGATCGGTCATGGTCATCATCACCCTGATAATGTCCACCTTGGTCTTGAGGCTAGCACTCCCCCATAACTGTTGCATCACATGCTCCCCCTGAGATGGGGGGCAGAACATATCGAGGGATATATCGATCAGCCCCACCATGAGTCTGGTCGACCGGATCTCGTCCATACCCGCCTCCTTGGTCAGCTCTTGAAATCGGCCCAGGAATTCCTTCAGCACGCTAAGGTCACTGAAGGCCTCATCCACTCTTTTGCAGCTGCCTTCCATCCTCACCCTCCGACACAAATGGTATATAATCCTACGTCCAATTAAATAGGTTTGACATAAACTTCTCCAGAGGGGATGTGGATATGTGTGACACAGACGGTATACCTCTCATAGGGGACAGGTTCCCAGAGTTTAAAGTGAAGACCACCCATGGTATGAAGGATCTGCCAGGCGATTATAAGGGTAAGTGGTTGGTGTTATTCAGTCATCCAGCTGATTTTACCCCAGTGTGTACCACTGAGTTCGTGGCCTTCGCCAAGCGCGATGATAAGTTCAAGGCGATGAATGCCGAACTCATAGGCCTTTCGATAGACCAGGTGTTCTCGCACATCAAGTGGGTAGAATGGATCGAGGAGAACCTTGAGATCAAGATATCATTCCCAATTATCGCCGATGACATGGGCGAGGTGGGTTTGAGGCTAGGAATGGTCCACCCCGGGCAGGGAACCAGTACCGTCCGGACCGTGTTCCTTATCGACCCCAAGGGCGTGGTAAGGATAATCCTGTACTACCCCAAGGAGATCGGCAGGAGCATCGATGAGATCCTCCGCGCCCTGAAGGCCCTACAGGTCTGCGATGCAGAGGGCGTGGCCCTTCCAGAGGGATGGCCTAACAACGAGCTTATCGGTGATAAGGTCATAATATCGCCAGCGGCCACAGTGGAGGATGCCGAGGCCCGCGCCGACAAGGAAGGATGTTACGACTGGTGGTTCTGCACCAAGAAGCTCTGAACCTTCCTCATTCGTAGGCCACTAGCTTGTGGCCGGTCCTTTTCTCACATTCTTTTAATTGATCTACTTCCACATCGTCCAGCCTGGCGTAGGCTGGGGGTCTCTGATAGGCGACCAATATCATTCCCATTTCTTCTTCAAGCACTCGGATTCGGGCAACGTCATCAGGACCCAGGCGTGCATAATCGGGTAACCAGATCATCAGTATCAGATGAATTAAGGACTCCCCGCTTATATTAATTGCTGATATGATGATAATGGTTTCATCGTTCCCTCATCTTCTGAGGCACGAATCCATTGGTGCCATATCACCCCTATGATAGGTCGATGGATCGTATCCATAGATGGTTCAATGAAGATATCGATCAAAAAGCGGGCAATAGAATGGGTTGATCTGGATGATCGCATTTCTTCAGGGCTTCATCCTCATATCAATTCAACGAAATGATATATCGAGCGATACGTTTCCTCGAAGAGCTTTATGCCAGCATACTCTATGAATATCAGTTCATCAATGGACGGACCGAATGGGAAACGATCCGGTGCAGGGAGGAGAACCCAAACTGGACCAATTGACCCAATTCACACATTCAATGTATTTGCATCCGATACGCGTTGTCATCGATTTGTGCCATGATCACTATTTGAATGAGATACGCCCAATAATTGTTCAATCCATTGAACAGAATTCAATTAATAAGAATGAAATCCGTCATTTTGACGATAATGATAATAAGTTTTATTAATATTGACATGTTCACCCTGAACATGGGTATTGTCCGATTAAGAACCACCACTTCTATCGTTCTGGACCTTGCCCTCTTTCCTCCAAGATCCTTTCCCGAACTCTAATTTTGGGAAAGGATCCCAATCAAGGTGGTTAGAACATCGTCTGTCTGATGATAATTGATGCCTATGATGGAGCATATGTCATCAAGCAACCTTGAGCAGGTCAGGTCGATCGTGGCCTCATCCAGCATGCCCCATTCCCCTTGATCCATGGTGTGGAGTATTGCCTCGGTCAGTGCTACGATCCCTGGGTCTTTGGACCATTTATTCCCTATCAAAGTATTGGCGATCTCCCGATATCGACCAAGGCGCACCAGAGCATTCAACTGTTGAACCATGCCTAGGCCAGTCTGCCTGCGGAGCGCTTCCGCGGTGGCCTCTCTAACGGTTCTGCCGATGAGCTCTCCGAGCTTTGAGTGCTTTCCAGCATCAGTAAGCTTCAGGTCCGAATTCGGGTCCGAGACGATCGCGACCATGTCTGTGCCAGATCCGGTGGCGATACCATTAGAATACCGGCTCGGTGCCCTCAGCTCCTGAAGGATGGAGGTTTTGGCCTCGGTGACAGTGATCAACGACCGGACCATGGCATACTCCGGCAACGAGGCGGAAACCAGAAGCAGAGTGTTGATCGTCCCCGTCCTCAAAGTGAAATCGCCGTTCCGCTCCAAATAAGAAGCAGGGTCACCAACGCGACCTCCGTTGACATCAATGCCCCCAGTCACCACCGCAGTGACCTCGAGATCCTCATACGCCTCCGTCACCAAGACCGCATTCTCCATCAAGGCCGCGGTAAGCAGACCGCTGGTAGCATCATTACCGAACAGCTCTCTTGATCTGGATCGAAGGTGGGCTTCAGGGGAACCGCCCTCAAGTCGAACCGAGTCATCGTCCTTGAAATGCAGATGCTCGTTGAATACTCCGAGTAGGTCTTTTTGGTAACCTCCGTTCAGCCACGAAGTGGACAAGGTATCTCGGGGACCTGAGAAGATAACGGTCACATCGTCGTTTGATGCCAATACCCTGTCACCATTGCTGGTGGTATGCAACAGCCGAGAGTCGCTTTCGATGGGGGCCATTTTCCTCCTCATATGAGTTCAAAAGCGGCGGCCAGCGCACCATTCTCCGCTTGCACTGGATCGATTGATGTTCCTATGACGATCACGTCCCCGTTCCTCACCTTGAAGATGGACCTGAGCTCATTGGTCACCTTGGGACTTCGGTCATCGAGATCGAAATCAGGAGGCACTAACAGCTTGCCCCTTTGCATTATGATGGTGGTAGCTCCATCGGCACCGGCCTTGAGTGCGGCATCCCTCTGCTCCAGACCACTGCGCACTCTGTTGGAGGACCCCGCGATTTTAACGGCAACGTTGAATTCGCCCAGGGATATATCGCTCACACCGAGGACATGCACATCCAACGGAATGTCCTCAAAATAACCCACCCCCACTGGGGTGAGTCGTACTCCAGTCTGCCTGATCTCGACCAGATCCCGCTCCTTGAGCACCTCAAGTATCTTGCGCATGCTGCCCTCGCCGACGCCCACGGCCTCGGCCAGCCGTTTCCTCCCCCGGCGTCTGCCATCCGAGAGTATCCTCATCGTGCGGTAGACGTGGTGATCCTGGAACCGAAACAGGGGGCCGTATTTAGGGACCTCGACGATCTTCATCATCAAATCATCGAGCGGCGGTTATATAAAATGATGGAAAGGGGTTGTGTGGCCGGGGCCACATAGTTTCAAAAGACGTTCCGCTCACCGTTTATGATCTTCATGGTGAGCTTGTCTATATCATCAAGGCACTGGGCAGTTATCGACTCTGCCTCGGAACTCCACTTTCTGACCGCGTCTGGGTCCTGGGATATGAACTGAACATTGGCCGCCAAGGGATCGGATATGGGCTTATCTATCTGAGACAGTAGGCGCACTCTGACCTCATCCATCTCTCCACCAGCGGCCTTGGCGATACGATTGGCGATCTCGATGGACAGGATGTTGTACAGCTTGCCCACGTGTGTCACCGGGTTCTTACCCGCAGAGGCCTCCATGCTCATGGGACGATAAGGGGTGATCAATCCATTGGCACGATTGCCCCTGCCTACCGAGCCATCATCGCCATTCTCCATGGAGAGACCAGTGACGGTGAGGTAGAAGATGTCATCATCCGGATCAGGACTGTTGAGTATATCTGCAGTGTTCACGAAGACCTCAACATCCATATCGTGGTCCTGGAACGACCCATCAAGGACATTATAGGCCTTCTTCCCTATCAGATCGCCGAACTTGGCAATGGCGTCCCTGTACTCATCTGGAGATGAGAAGTACTTATCCACCATGGCACAGGCCACGGTAAGCTGGAGCTTGTTTCCCAGCCTAGAGCCCATGACCTTGACGTCCTGGCCACTTCCAGGGACCTCCCTCTTCATTCCATCGTTGATGTACTTCTCCACCTCGAGCACTACGGTCTCAGTGGGAGAGAAAGGAGCGAAACCTACGCCAAAGGAAGTATCGTTGGCCAGACGCTTCCCGGAATCATAGACCCCCATGAGATCGACGCTTCCCTTGCCGATACGAGTATCGATGGTCACGTCGGAACGAATGTCAAGGTTGGGGAAGTTGACCTCAAGATAGCACTTGGCCGCCTCCAACGCCACCGAGTTATAAGGCAACCTGTGGAGCTTTCCATCCCTGTCGAGGACATCGGTTGTAGCCCGTCCTACCAATAGAATGTACACAGGCTCCAGGATCGTGCCGCCACCGAATGCGGGATTCGACTGACCTCCAACTATCTGCGTCTCATCAGTGTTGTGATGCAATATGGTGCCATACTCTTCTATGTACATCTTGCACAGGGCACGGCTCACACTCTCTGCCAAACCATCGGCTATGCTATCTGGATGACCCACTCCCTTTCGCTCTACTATCTCGGTTCCCAACCGGGCTACCGGTGTATAGTCAATCTGCTGAACGGAAATATTCTTTCTCATTTTCATACCCTCATTATGATCTCATAAATCTACGATGCGTCCTCACTGTAAATTGGAAGATGCGACCCATCTAAACCGCTGTAAACGTTAGTGGATTATAAGTATCACTGACATAATTATTCATATAAGAATATCCATCGTATTTTCATGCGGTTTCCAGATATCATCGAGGTAGGGAGGATGAGAAAGAGGATGGACCTGACCCAGTCCGATCTGGCCCTACTGTCAGATGTGAGTCAGTCCACCATCGCCAAAATCGAGCAGGGAAGTATCAATCCTAGCTACAAAACGATGGTAAGAATCCTAGAGGTGCTCATGGATGAGGCCGACCGGCAACGAGCCGTGCATAAGGTAGGAGATATATCATTTTCCGATGTTGTCAAGGTGGATCCCGAAGCCAAAGTAAGGATAGCGTCCGACACCATGAGACGGACTGGGTTCTCACAGCTTCCGGTAATGGATGGCGATGTGCCAGTAGGCAGTATAAGCGAGCATGGCATCATGGATCGCATACGGAACGGGATGACGATGGACGAAGTAGGTGAGATGGACGTCGGCGACATCATGGAAGAGATATTTCCTGTAGTTCCATGGGACCTCCCTGTGGATTGCGTAACCCCTGCGGTCTCATACAAAGATGCCGTTCTTGTTTCGAAGAACGGTAAGACCGTAGGAATAATCACCCGTTCTGACCTGCTAAGATTGATCTGATCTACAGCATTGGGAACAGAGCTTGAATATACGGCGTTACTATCAGTATCAGAATAATTCAATCGGGGATCGGGACCTGAAAAGACATCAGATCCCTTGTGATGTGGGATTCAGGGAAGACCTTCTGAGCCTCACCCTCAATGGTGCCATCGTTCTCATATCGATTGCTGATGTGATTCATGAACAGCCTGGTCACTCCGGCGCTAAGGGCGACGAAGGCGGCCTCGCCAGCGGTCGAGTGCCCATATTGGGCGGCCATCGATGCATGTGCATCACTGACCGTAGCCTCGTGCACCAGGACATCAGCATCCTTGGCCGCTTCTATCAGCCGCATACACGGTGCAGTGTCCCCGGAGAATACCAGCTTCCTGCCCTTGCGGGGCTTCCCGACCACATCCTCTGGTCGTATGATACGCCCATCCATTTCCACAGCCTCACCACTCTTTAATTTCCCGCATAATGGGCCTGGGCATACTCCCATCTCCTCAGCAAGGGCCATGTCCAGACGACCTGGACGATCGTTCTCCTGGAACACATACCCTAGAGATGGTATCGAATGTTTTACCTCGACTGCGAACATGATCCCGTCATCGAGATCCACTGTGTCTCCATCTTTTATCGTCTTCACCTCGACGGGGTACCTGCATTCGAAGGCCCCGAGGGTCAGCATGCAGGACAGGACCTCTTCTGTACCCTCAGGACCATAGACGCTGAGCTTTCTCACCCGGCCCATGAAATTAAGGGTCTGCAACATGGCCGGTATCCCCAAGATGTGATCGCCATGGAGATGTGTTATGAATATCGACTCCAGCCGCATGAATGACAGATCGGATCGCATCATCTGTCGAAGAGTGGCCTCGCCACAGTCCACCAGGTCGACCCGGTTGCCCCTATGGATCGCAGTCGCGCTGACGTTCCTCTCCACCGATGGGACGCTTGCACCTGTGCCAAGGAACACTAATCTCATGATCACCTGCCCATTGTCTCAAGCTTCCGATCCACCTTGGTGAACTTCTTGTACTCCCGATAATGCTCCTTGCACAAGTGAACCTGCCGTCCTGTCGATTCCTTCAGGGACAGGTCTGACTTCTCCACCTTCTTCCCAGACAGGGACCTCTCCGCCCCATTCTCGCAACCCGTGACATCGCAAACGGCATCCTGGCCAGCCATACTTATATGATTGAGGAAGGGCGATAAAAACATTTGCTCGGACCAACTTGGCACATAGGGTGTAGGTAAAACGGTGGCTAATTGAAATTTGAACCCGCGATGCCTGATTCGCTGACGAGACAACGTTTCAATTTTTCATAAAAACATCGCATCGTTTCCATCGTGTCCGAGGTGCCGTCGGGATTCGAACATAGGTAGTCAACCGTGGTGCGGATGTCTACGTGACCAAGTATCTGGAAACTGTCTCTATCTAAAGGCGTGCCTTGCGCAGAATCCTGCCGCTTGTCCTTCACAGGGCAGGTTGTTCACAGACATTTCTATATCGACCTCTCTGCCACGGCCTTCACTACACCATCGATGGCACCCCTCGTAGAGGACGATCTTCCATCATACTGGGCGTATGAACAGGTCCCCCGCCACCCTCGACCCCCTTTATCTCCAAAAGCAATATTGGTGGTACGGAGGCTTCCATCCAAAAACAAAGTATTGTACTCCAATCGCAGTGGCCGATCACCAGTGGTGCCAGAGCGACGTGAGGAGCTGGTTGAGGAATTAAGAGGAGGGATAAGGTAGGATGAAATCGTCCTCCTCGGTCAAATTCCCGAGGAAGGCCTGATCCACTTTCAGGATGGATTCTCCCCCCTTCTGGTTCATTACTCCTCGCAACGTCTTGCTCATCTCGTCAATGGTATACGGCTTGGGAAGAACAGCCTTGAAACCGTATTCACTGAAGTTGGCCATCACGGTATCGTCAGAATAACCACTGGAAACGATGGCCCTCACTCCAGAGTCGATCTCAAGGAGTTTTTGAAAGTCTCTCCCCCCAACCCACCCGGGATGGTCACATCGAGCGCATGCCGGTTCTTCGGCCCTTTGAAGATGGACTCGACACCCCATCTTGCACCGCACAAGGTAGCGATATCTTTCGCGTCCAGTGTGTCAAAGGATGTGTTCGTGCTGTGGGATGAGACCTCACATCTGTTATATATCGCCACCAGCCTGAAGCGATCGGTGTCATTACCCTTCTTTCCACTGCACTTCCTTCAGTGGAAGCCCACCTCGACATCCAGCATCCCCCTCTTGAGCTTTAGTGACAGGTCCTTGATGTTCACGCAAATAATATCGATGATCTTTCCCCTACATGTCCTGCTGTTCTTGACGATAATCGAGTTAAACCTCCCTTTAACCTATAGATAAAGTGCCCCCGTCCTCCTTGATTCTCATGAACATCTGGTGCTTATAGAGGCCAATGCCAAGAAGCAGCATCCTATTCTCAACCCAGAAACCAATGTTAACGGTCTTGCTTTAGCCCACCTCCCCCATGATGGTCTTGGTAATGGCAGAGATAGGAGGATTCATATTCCTTGGAAGGGCGTGGGTACATGAACATAGTCACGCTTATGAACCTTGATGGCGTTCGAACCAAGGATGATCAAGGTAGCCCCATCAATACTCTCTGCCGACTTTGGCCGACTGGGCGAGGAGGTTTCCAGATTGAAGACCGTTGGGGCAGACTGGATCCATGTGGACGTCATGGATGGTGCATTCGTGCCCAACATCACCATAGGCCCTGGAGTGATCTCCGCGATCAGGGGGTGGACAGACCTGCCTTTCGATGTGCACCTGATGGTCGATCGACCAGAACGGTATTTGGAACAGTTCGTGGAGGCTGGAGCGGACTTCTTGACGATACATGTGGAGGCCTGCAAAGACATCGCCGGCGCCATCGATAAGATCCGCAAGTTAGGTGCCACGCCAGGTCTGTCCCTCAACCCCGATACCCCATTCTCGGCCGTGGAGGCATACCTCTCATCCATCGACCTGCTTCTAATAATGACCGTGCCCCCAGGATTCGGTGGTCAACCGTTCCGCCGAGACTGCTTATCGAAGGTAGGTGACGCTTTGGGGGCCAGGGATGCGCACGAACTAGATTTCGAAATATCGGTCGATGGGGGTATCGATCGCATCACAGGTACGGAATGCGTGGCCGCCGGAGCAACGGTGCTCGCCGCCGGGAGCGCCCTGTTCAAGGCGCCGGATATGGCAGCCGAGATCGCCACCTGGCAACGACTGGACGAGAGTATCCAATCACCTTAAATACAAAGGTTCAGATTCAAAGTCCGGTACGAGCATGAGCAACATAGAGAACAAAGGATTCCTGATGCTGTTGGCGGTCGTCTTTCCGCTTATGCTATTGTTTGCAGCCCTATATCTACAATCCACCCTGTGTGTGACCATAGCCCTTTTCACCTGGATCGGCTCAGCGGTGCTGATGCTTTACTTGCCATTCGGGGCTCGGCGCCAGGACTTGTGAGGCCCCTCCATGGGCGTGAACCTAACTCCCCTCCTTGAGCCGCACATCATCGGGTTAAGCGAGCTAGGAGGAAAGACCGTTGCCGTGGACGCCTTCAACACAATATATCAGTTCTTGTCATCCATCAGGCAGCCTGATGGCACACCTTTGAAGGACGCCAAGGGACGAGTGACCTCCCACCTATCTGGAATCCTTTACCGGAATGTCAGCCTAGTGGAGGCTGGTGTGTCCCCAGTGTACGTTTTCGACGGAGTGCCATCCAGGCTCAAGGCGGAAACACTACGGGATCGCGCAGAAAGACGGACTCGAGCTAAAGAAGAACATGAAGAGGCCCTTGAAGTTGGAGATATGGAGAGGGCAAGGACCAAAGCGATGCAATCCTCCCGGATGACGGATGACATTGTGAATACGTCCAGGGATCTGCTCACCCATATGGGCATCCCTGTGGTACAGGCTCCAGGCGAGGGGGAAGCGCAGGCCGCCTATATGGCCAAGAAAAGCGATGTGTGGGCATCAGGTTCCCAGGATCTGGATTCGCTTCTGTTCGGGGCGCCGAGGTTGGTGCGCAACCTCACTTTTAGTGGACGGCGCAAGATGCCGGGACGCAATCAGTACCGAACGGTCAACATAGAGGTCATCGAGCTAGATGATATCCTCTCAAGAATAGAAGTGTCCAGAGAGCAGCTGGTGGACATGGCCATAATGATGGGGACGGATTATCACCCTGGGATCAAAGGAATAGGCCCCAAGCGTGCCCTCGGCCTTATCAAGAAGCATGGTGATGCCGCATCGGCCCTGGATGCCATCGATGAGGAGATCGAGCCGCTACAGGAGATCAGGAACATCTTCCTTGAATACGAGGCTACCGATGAGTATACGATCAAGTTGGGCAGACCGGACCGGGGACGCATCACCGATCTCCTAGTAGAGGATATGGGCTTTAGCAATTCACGGTTGTCATCTGCATTGGATAGGATGGAGTCCGCATTGGATGAAAGAGAGAGGCGATCTCGCCAGAGGAGCCTTGACATGTTCGGATGATCTCGCATACTGGCCAGCCTGTCAGAAATTTATATATGGGGCTCCTGTGATTGGGGCATAGGGACGGCGATGATAAAGCAAGTCCAACCTAATTACAACACTCTCAAGCTAGAGGGTGAAATTCAGGATTATTGGAAGGAGAACGACGCCTATCAACGTACCAAGGAGCTCCGGTCCAAGGAACAGGACTTCTACTTCGTGGACGGGCCACCGTACACCACGGGAGCGATCCACCTGGGTACGGCTACCAACAAAGCCATCAAGGATGCCTTCATCCGCTACAAGCGGATGAACGGATTTAACGTCCGTGATCAGCCTGGCTATGACATGCATGGACTCCCCATCGAGGTCAAGGTAGAGCAATCCATCGGGGTGCGTTCCAAGAAAGAGATCGAAGAGTACGGCATTGATCGTTTCGTGTCCACCTGCAAGCAGTACGCTCTCGACCTGCAGGGCAAGATGACGGAGCAGTTCAAGGAACTAGGGATATGGATGGATTGGGA
This sequence comes from Methanomassiliicoccales archaeon, assembly GCA_030604065.1. Lineage (GTDB taxonomy): Archaea > Thermoplasmatota > Thermoplasmata > Methanomassiliicoccales > JAUVWO01 > JAUVWO01. Next base: position 10,939 of record JAUVWO010000010.1, read on the forward strand.
CAATCCGTACATGACCATCAAGCCCGAATTCATCGAGGCCGCGTGGTGGACGCTTCAGAGGGCCCATGAGAAAGGTCTCCTTATCTCGTCCAACCGTGTCCTGCCATGGTGCCCGCGTTGCGAGACAGCACTGGCCGAGGCAGAGATCGAGTACTGGGACGAGAAGGATCCATCCATCTACGTACGATTTCCCCTCAAGGATAGCGACGATGTTAGCCTTTTGATCTGGACCACCACCCCTTGGACCCTGCCTGCCAACATGGCCGTGGCCGTGCACCCCGACCACAAGTATGCCAAGGTGCAGATGGTGGGTGAAGCCCAGGAGAAGATCATCGTGATGCACTCCCAGGTGAAGACCATTGCCGAAGAGTCTGACTACTCCGACTACGTGGTGCTAGAGGTAATGGATGGAGAGGATCTCGTTGGCCTGGAATACATGCCGCCATTCATAGATGAGGTCGCATATCCCGAGGATGTTTCCAAATGGATGCACCGCGTGGTACCATCCCATACTGTGGAAGTGGACCACACTGGCATAGTCCACAATGCCACCGGTCACGGCCCAGAGGATTTCGAGATAGGAAAGAAATTCAATATCGTGGCCTTCTGCCCGGTGGACGAGGTGGGTCGCTATACGTCACAGTTCCCGACCATGGAGGGGACACGGGTCAAGAAGGCGAACCCACTATTGATCGAGATGCTGGAATTCAAAGGGCTCCTATTCAACTCCCGTACCATCGAGCACCGATACGGGCATTGCTGGAGGTGCCGTTCGCCTATTATCTTCCGTAACACCGACCAGTGGTTCCTTCGCATCACCGAAGTTAAGAACCAGATGTTGAAGGAAATCGACAGGGTCTCTTGGTTCCCTGAATGGGCTGGATCATCCCGTGAGTATGACTGGGTGTCCAATGCCCGGGACTGGTGCATATCCAGACAGCGGTATTGGGGTATACCCCTACCTGTATGGCGCTGCAATTGCGGGGAGATGAGGGTCATTGGCTCCTACAAGGAACTGAGCGAAGGTGATGGCTACCATGAAGACATGGAGCCCCATCGCCCGTGGATAGACCAGGTCACCTTCGAGTGCCCTCGTTGCGGTGGTACCATGATAAGAGCACTAGACGTGCTAGACGTGTGGTTTGACTCTGGCGTCACTAGCTGGGCCCAGCTGGGTTACCCGTCACGAACGGATGAATTCGATAGATGGTGGCCCACACAGTGGATCTGCGAGGCCCACGACCAGACCCGTGGTTGGTTCTACTCCCAGCTGGGTGCCGGTTGCATCGCCTTCGACAGAGCCCCATATAACCAAGTGCTCATGCACGGGTGGGTGCTGGACCCTAAAGGCAAAAAGATGTCTAAGAGCAAGGGCAACGTGATCGAGCCCATGAAGGTCATTGAGCAATACGGCGCTGACTCCCTTCGATTCTATATGATGAGCGCCAACGCCCTCTGGGAGGACATGGCGTTCCAGCATGAAGGGCCAAAGGATGCTCGCAAGATGCTGAACATCCTGTGGAATGTGGTGAACTTCGCCACCACCTACATGAGCATAGACAACTTCGACCCATCCACAATGGATCAGGCCCAGATGGATGCTGCATACAGACCTGAAGACCGTTGGATGCTGTCCAAGACCAATCGCCTTATCCGCACCGTCACTGAGGAGATCGAGACCATGAACTTCCACAAGGCCTGCCGAGCTCTGGAGGAGTTCATACTGGACGATGTGTCCCGTTGGTACGTCAGGTTGATACGTGACCGTATGTGGCGGGAGGAAGGTGACGTGGACAAGCTGGCGGCATATACGGTCCTATACAATGCCATCATGGTGACCACAAAGCTGCTGGCACCATTCTGCCCCCATATCACCGAGGAGATATACCTTCATATGAACGGCGAGAAGGTCAGTGTCCACATGCTAGACTGGCCCACACCGAACCTAAAGCTCATCGACACAAAACTTGAGACCACAATGACCACGATCCAGGAGATTGTTGAGACTATCTCCGCAGAGAGGCAGAAGCAGGGGATCAAGCTGCGCTGGCCCCTGAAACGCCTGGCGATTCGCGGGTTGCAGCCGGATGCGAATCGAAACTTGGAGTCCCTAGAGGGCGTGTTTCTATCCCAAGCCAACATCAAAGGAATGGAATACGTGCCCAGCGATAGCGAGTGGGATGAGCTCATACTGACGGTCATACCGAACCCGCATGCCATTGGCAATGTCTATAGGCAATGGTCCTCAAAGATCGCCGTACTCTTGGAGAGTCGCCCGGCCAAACAGATCAAGAACGCGGTGGAGCAGGGGGAGTACTACCTTGGTATCGAAGGGCAGAGGGTAAAGATCGAGCCCAACATGGTCTCCTTCGCCTACACAATTCCCGATGGGATTGAGGTGCTGGAGTTCTCGCAAGGTACCCTCTATATTGACTTCAACCGCACCCCTGAGATCGAGGCCGAGGGATTCGCCCGTGAACTCATACGGCGAGTGCAGCAGATGAGGAAGGATCTTAAGTTGGATGTCGAAGAGTTCGTCAGAATAGAAGTGAAAGCTTCAGCGAGGCTATCGGAGTACTTCAAACTCTGGCGCAGCCATATAATGAAGGAAACCAGATCCCGTGAATTGGTCTTCAATGAGGTACCTGCGGGGGATGCTGTGAAGGAATGGAGCGTTGAGGATGAGAACCTGACCATCTCAGTCACCTCGCTCAAGGTTGAAGAGACCCGCAAGGCCTTCGAGCCGATAGGCGAGCTGTCGGATGATACGGTGATCGCCCTGTCCGCCGCCGGGTACAACTCCCCCGAGGACCTCATGGGCATGCGTGAGGATTCGATCTCTGCAATCCCGGGGGTGCTTATACCAGATGCAAAGCGCATCGCCCGCTCAGTGAGCGCTGCCAACGGTAAGCCAGAGATGGGAGAGAGCGTCCGTTCACTGCCCAGGGAGAAGATGATGCGATTCCTCATGGGCAAGATGGACCTGAATGAGGCCGCGGCAGAGATCATATTCAATGCCAACTACGATTCCCCACAGAAGTTGGGGATGGCATCGTTCCACGATCTCATCGCCGCAGAGGTCTCGTCCAAGACAGCGGAGAAGGTGCTGGAATACTTCGGCAAGCAGGCGCCTCAGAGACCTTCTAAAACCATTGCCACAATCGAGCCCTCATCAGCGTATCTCATTATGGAGGAGAAGCCGGACAACGCCTTCCGCCTCATGAAGAACGAAGTATCTAGAGGCCGGACTGGATTCTGTGTTACCCGCAGCTATCCACTTAAGGTCAGGTCCAAGTATGATCTGACAGAAACACCTATGGTATGGCTGTCCAACGTGGGCAAGGACAACTCCATCAGACCCAAGGACCTAGAGAAGCTCAGCATGCGCCTGCAGCAGTTCCTATCCGAGGAAAAAGAGGGAGTGGTGCTCATAGAGGGGATAGAGTATCTCATCACAAACAACAGCTTCCTGACCGTGCTCAAATTCATCCAATCCCTCAGGGACATGGTAGCAATATCAGGGGCTAGCCTCCTGCTAGTGGTGAATCCGTCAACTATGGAGCCCAACGAACTCAAGCTTCTAGAAAAAGAGGTGGACGGTACACTCTAGAGCAGCTGATCCAAAATATCCAGGAGGCCGGGGACTGTGTCCATATCGCGCACCTTACCCGCCTCGACCCAGAGATGATCCGTATGCTCCCAGTCCAGATCGACCTCACGGGTCGGTGCTTCGGCCAGGAAGGCCTCGACACACCAAATGTTGTCATCCTCTCGGATCATCCGCCGAACCGGTGCCGAAAGGGTTATGCCAGACATTCCCACCTCCTCGAACACCTCTCGTATTGCGGTCTCACGAGCGGTCTCACCATCCTCGATGTAACCACTCACCCCGGCCCACTTTCCCTGGAACGAACCCACTTTATCCGATCTTTTTAGCATCAAGATCTCGCCCCCGTACCGTAGAAAACAGGTGGCAGTGCGTTGCATTACGACCCCCTCAAGGATGACCTCTCCCGTGCCTCCATTGACTGTGACCGAATCTCCGTCCCTCAGCAGGTCGATATCTACACTGTCCACCAGAGGTACGCCAGAGATGACGGCCCCCGTGGCCACTATGGTCTCAACGGTACTGTTGATGATCGCTGCAGGCAGGTTACCATTGACCTTGAGGTCGTAGATCACATACGAGCCCACCGTGGAGCCCTTTCCACAGGGAAACACGAATACATGGTCACGCAGATTGCCCTTGCCCACCCTAAGTTCCCCGGACTTCGGATCCACACCGCCTAGGAATGAAAATGGTTCTACAAACTTCAGGACCTCTCCTCTGGCCAAGCCCCTTGAGATCCCACGTCCACGAAATATCACATCAATCCCTCCAGAAGCTCTCTCGCCGAGGCGCACACAACCTTCTGGGAGCAAAGGGTAGGAAGATAATTGCAGGCCTTGGCCGAATTGGTGCCCGTCACCGAGTATTGGTCTTCGATCGGTGCGACCACCATGCAAGTGTCACAGACCACCTTCCCGAACCGTTCCAGCACCTCGACCTCCTTGGTGCACTCGTCTCTAACCGACCTAGAGGTGCAGAACCAGACTTCAACATCCTTGACCCGTTGCTTTCCTTCCAGCATCTTGGCAAGCTCCCTGACCTCCTTTACTGTCAGATGGGGACAGCCCAGAGCGATCAGTTCTGGTTCATCCGCTGTCTGAAGGGATTCCTTTGCCACATCCAGCTCACGCCTGCCGATACTAATAGCCTCCAAGCCATCCAATACCTGCTCATCGCTCTCTGGTGTCAGGCCCTCAACATGGAACATGGCCACTGACCCGGACGCAGCCATTGCCGCCGCTAGCAGCTTCATGCCCTCTAGTTCAGGATGGATTCCACGAAAGTAGGGAATCCCCCCACCCACTATGGGACCTACCGCTTGTCCAAGCAGGGAAAGATCGAAGATTTCCCTAATATCCCCCACCTCGATAACGATAGTAGCGGCACGGTTCTCCTTCAGATGCAACCCATACTCCGGTGTGGCTCCTACAATAGCAGCCGCCAAGGCACCGGGTCCACCCTCACGATTGGTCATGGCCCCCACCGCCGAATTTATGAAGCTCAGGGCGGATGATTCGGCCCATGCCACATGCTCCCCTATCCCGGGCAGGTTGCCAATGACATAGGGAGTGCATGTGCATGTGGTCTCCACACCCATATGAGAATAACAGGTGATTATCTCGATCTGCTTGGCGGCGAAATTGGCATCCACGCCCATCCCCCTCCATCTCTGGAGATCCATACCAGCCGGGTTGAGCGTAGTAGGAACCGTCACCCTAGCATCACCACTCAATTCCTTCAGGAATAAGAGGCCTCCCTCACCCATGGTCTTGTAGGACACACCGGATAGATGAGCGGACACTATGGGAATGAGACGATCGGCATCGTATATCTTTCCCAACGCCACCAACAGCTCCATGGCCCGTTGGCAGCCGAATCCCTCCTCACCAGCCAGCAAGGCCTCCTCATGCCTAGTCAGGTACATTCATTCATGCTACGGACTTGGCATAGAAATAGATTTCGAGAATGAAAGTGGCGGGCCTGTCGGGAATTTCGCCCCTGGCGGGGGGATTCGAACCCGGGTTTGAGGCTCCGGAAGCCTCTGTGATATCCAAGCTACACTACAGGCCCGCAAAACCAGGTAAACCATTCCCCCTAAAAATCTTTTGCACCATTATGAATCCAGATATGCAAACATAATCAAATATATTGAAACCTCTGATAGCTCCGTGAGCTGGAGAACCGCCCTTTACCAAGTCCGTAAGGGGGTATGGAGCAAGCGCAACCAGGTCATCATCGCACTTGCCCTGGCGTTCATAGTAGCCAATGCTGCTGGAGCCTATTATATCGGTTGGTACACCACCGGAGAGATGGATGCATCGTTTACTGGTTCAGACTCGGATGTCATCGAGGTGCTCGGCCCCATCTCATCTCCGTTCATCTGGACGGAAGATGGGGTGCTTCGCCTGATAAACGGGGTTCTTAACGTCTATCATGATGGGGCGGCATTGGATGTGGAAGTGGGCGACATCACTGGAGCGGTGGCGCTGTTGCTGCCTGACGGTGACCTGATCTATGACCATGCCATCAATGGGGTCGGATTCACAGTGGAAGTGGGCAACGATGCCTGCATCCTTGGTGTGGGTGAGAGATGGACATCGGATGAATACATACCTGATTATATCATCGTGGCCTTGCCCGAAAACGCCACGACAGTGATACGAGCACTTTCGATAAGTGAACACGGTGAGGTAGCCTGGCAGGCGACGATCGACGGGAGCCTGACCATGCATTCCCGCACCGGAAGCTCTCGGTACGTCTCCGTACTCTTTGATACCGGTGAGATATCAACATGGACCAAGAGCGATCCGAACCCGATGTACACGTACCAGGTGGATGATGTCATCGAGATGGATATGGCCAGCAATTATGCCATGATCGCTCTGACCACGGTAGATGAGGTCGTTATACTGCAGGATGGTCAAGAACAGAGGGTCGAGCTCCCCGAAACGGTCCACAACCTTATGGTAAGGTATGATAGAGATCACGTCTACGTTCAGGATCGGGAAACGGTTTACGATATCCATGATGGCATCTACGAACCGTTGAGGGCACTGACAGATGGTGAATGGTATGTGGCACCATCGGTGACTGACCGTCTCTTCGTAGTGAACGGAAACCTCCTGAGCGCATACCATGGAATTAGGGGGGCCACCCTCTGGACCTGCGACCTTGGCGGTGAGCCTACCAACATAGTGGTCGATGCTAGCGGCACAATACTGCTTGCATGGCATGGTGAATCGCTGACCATGATCGACAATGAGAATCCGCCCATGGGCAATAGTGACCTATGGCTCTACTTCGGGATCATAATGATAGCGGAGACATCAGTCGTGGCCGGTCTAGCATTCTCCGATAAACTGAAGCATATGCGATCCATATCACCCGCTGTAGTGGCGCTAGGTACTCTAATTTGCATGAGTGTGGCCTATCTATTCCCCAATCAAGCTACGGTGGACTGGTATGGATCCCTACAGGCATACGTAGCCATCGCGGGGGGCATAGCGCTCATCTCGATGACAGTAGGCTGGTACAGCCAAGCGGGCATAGGATCGTTCTTCTATGGGTTCGTCACCGGGTTGATATCATCAATACCTGTGGCCATCGTGGCAACGTACCTGCTATTAGCGACAGGTCACACGTTCCCCGAGGAAAGCGCCATGTTCTACTCGCTGTTCAACACCTTCAAGATCGGTATGGTCATGGGCCTGATCGCTGGAGCCATAGCTTACGCTGCCAGTCTCATTGATGAGATGTGAAAACCAATAAAGGTGTTTGCGGGGCACCCTTGACGAACGGGGGTCCCTTGTTCACTTCGTCTTGAACTCGGTGTAACCACAGCTACCGCAGGACGTCCTGTCCTTATGTTCCGCCATGAAGACGCCGGGTCCGCACTTGGGGCAGGTCTTCCGGTTACGCACCAGCTTGTCCCCTTCCACAATATAATGGTCCCTCTTGGCCATGTTTATTCCCCCTTGCCCAGACCAAAGCGGTCCAGAAGGTAGTCGCTCTCATAGTTATTGGCGCTCTCCACACTGCCGTAGACCTTAGCGTACCCGGAACTCTTAGTGATACCGTAGTTGGACAACACATTGTCAACGATGACCCTGTCCTTGTTGACGCCAAGTATGTTAGCGAGTTCTGCCCTAAGGACGTCCCTGGTCGGGGTGGCCTCTCCGGTGTGCATCACGTCGAAACGGACCTCTACCCTATCCATGAGAGGGTTGTCCTTCTTGGTCTCGATCTCGATATTCAAATCATTACCTCCAGTCGAGTGATGATATCGTTGATCTTCCGAGTGGTGCTCTCGTCCATTATGGCCAAGACCATCCCCTGATTCGGAAGGCCATATATTAAACATGCCCCTTCAGGAGCTAGTAGCGCCGCAGGGATGAACGCCAGATCTTCCTCACCGTTCACGAGTATGCATATAGGGGCGATATGATGCATGGCATCCTTGATAGCATCATATAATTCTCTGGTCACCACCCCTGCAGGATTGTTGACAGTGACATCCGGAGTCACGATGTCAGCGAACTCCGACATCCTCGCTCTCTGCGTCCTGCCATCATAGATCGCTATGTCGGGCACAATGCCGATCAGGGTCAGGGCCAAAGATACGACATCCCCTACCGTGATAAGCTTGGTGCATTCGGCCAACAGTTCGGCCAGATCTTCCTCGTTCACAAGCTTGCCAAAGGGCATCTTATCATCCCGCAGCTCCAGCGGGAGTCTCCAGCCCTTCTCTGGCAGCCTTGGCTTACCTGACCCTGAGGGCGAATTTACCATTGACATTGATGCCCATCCTATTGGCCAGTTCAGACCGGGTGTGATCCAGGATGACCACGTAACCCTGCCACTCACGGGAGGTAGGGTTGCCACAGAGGGGGCAATTTTCCTCTTCAGTGATGAAACTGCAATGCTTGCATGCCTTGATGTTCTTCATCAGGTATCACTCCCATCATTCCGATCCTCTTCTAGCCACTCAAGCTTGCCAAGTCCGGTTTGCCTCATAGTAAGACCGATCTTGCTCTCGCGGGGATTCCTCTCGTTGAAACTGAGAGCTACGATGCGAGCCCGCACCTTGTCCCCAACACCGAGTGTTCTCTTGGTATCCTTGCCCACCAGCCTCTGGTTGTCCAAATCAGCGTCAATGCGATCGTCCATGATCTGACTGATATGAAGCAACCCGTCCAATGGACCGAACTTGACGAAAGCACCGAACTTGAGTATCTCGACCACGGTACCCTCGATGATCTCCTGTATCATTGGCTTGAACATGATGGCCTCATAGCACACATCCTGATACACCGCTCCATCCCCATGGACGATACGGCCCTGGCCCTGCGGCTCCACCTTGGTTATCATCAGGTTGAGCGCATTGTTCATCTCCACTTTTCCCTCAAAGGACTCCCACGTCAATTGGTCCACGATGCGGTCGAAATCGTCACCGAGACGATGCGGTGGGACCCTGACGATCTTCTCGTTCTCAGACAACAGATACATGAGATGCCCTCTTAATATGTCCCGATTAATGCACTTATATTTAAAGGTATCAACTCCTGGACCACATCCAGGAATGGATGAAAAAATGTAAGGAGTTTTCCTGTTCAAGCGATGAACAGGGTGGCGAACACCAGGGTGATGGTCGCTAACAGCTTTATCAGCACGTGTATCGAAGGGCCAGCTGTGTCCTTGAACGGATCACCCACAGTATCGCCGACCACAGCGGCGGCGTGGGTCTCCGAGCCCTTTCCACCGAGGTTGCCCTCCTCGATGAACTTCTTTGCGTTGTCCCATGCCCCTCCTCCATTGTTGAAGAAGTTGGCCATCAGGATGCCGGTTATGGTGCCGGAGATCAACAGAGCGCCAACGGCCTGCCAGGCAGATCCCTCAATGAAATCGATGCCGCAGTTGGCCAAGATAAGGCCGAAGCCCACGGGCACCACAACGGGTAGTATGCCGGGCAGTATCATGGCCTTCAATGCACCTTTGGTGGCCAGATCGACGCAGGTGTCGTACTCTGGCTTGGCCTTGCCCTCGAGCAGACCAGGTATCTCACGGAACTGGCGACGCACTTCATTGATCATGGCGAACGCCGCCTTACCCACGGCCCGGATGGCCAGAGAGGCGAACAGGAACACCAGCATGGCACCCAATAGGGCCCCGATGAATATCTGGGGTTGAGCCACGTTAACGGTGAAAGCCTCGAAGAGCCCGATGCCCTTCTCGCTGGCCACGACCTCGAAGTAGGCCGAGAACAGCAGGAAGGCGGCCAAGGCCGCTGAGGCCATGGCGTATCCCTTGGTCAGGGCCTTGGTGGTGTTACCGGCGGAGTCCAACTTATCGGTGCGGTCCCTGACCTCCGTGGGCTGGTCGCTCATCTCCACGATCCCACCGGCGTTGTCGGTTATCGGCCCGAAGGTGTCCTCGGCCAGGATGAAAGCGGCACTGGTGAGCATGGAGATAGTGCCCACTGCGGTACCATAGATGCCGAAGATGAACACATCCTCGAACGCCACACCGTCAACGTAGTTGGGAGCACCCAACAGACCGAGGGTGAATGTCATCATGATGCCGAAGATGATCACGATGACCGGAGCCAAAGTGGTCTCAAGGCCTAGGGAGATGCCTGTGATGATATTGGTGGCCGGACCGGTCTTGGAGGCCTCAGCGATCTCCTTTACCGGGCGCCATTGCCCAGCAGTGTAGTACTGGGTTATGTAAACGATAGCGATGCCTATGAGCATCCCCACGATACCAGCACCGAAATAGAAGGTCCAGCTATCCTTGAGCAGCTCCTGGGTAACTACGGCCAGGAATATTAGACTTATAGCCACTGTCACGTAATAGCCTATGTTCAATGAGCGGTGGATGGGTGCATCTTCATTGCCCAGGCGAACGACCATTATGCCTACGATAGAGGCAATGAGGCCAAAGGCCATAAGGACCAATGGGAAATACACCCAGGCCATGGGATCGATGTCGGTGACTATGCCATTATTGGTTATGTATGTCATCACCGAAAGGCCAAGGATCATAGAACCTATGATCTCCGCGGCGGTGGACTCAAATAGATCGGCACCACGGCCAGCGCAGTCGCCCACGTTGTCTCCGACCAGGTCAGCGATGACGGCTGGATTCCGAGGATCATCCTCAGGGATTCCAGCTTCGACCTTGCCGACCAGATCGGCCCCTATATCGGCAGCCTTGGTGTAGATGCCGCCACCGAGCTGAGCGAACAGAGCGGCGAACGATGCCCCGAATGCGTAGCCGATGATGTAATATAGTGAGTCCTTGACCGGGAACATTCCATTGTACAGGGTGAAAAGCACGAACACGCCTACCAAAGAAATGGTGGCCACGGCGATACCGGAGACGGCGCCGCCACGGAACGATACCTGGAAGGCATCCTTGAGCGACCGGGTCGCCCCTGCTGCAGTCCTGATGTTGGTATTGACCGATATGTACATCCCGATGAACCCAGAAAGGGCCGAGAAGAACGCACCGATCAAGAATGCAAATCCGGTCCACCAATCGATCGCCAAACCGATGATCAAGGCCAGCAGTATGCTGATGCCTCCGATCGTCCTGTATTGGCGACCAAGGTAGGCCATCGCCCCCTGCTTGATGGCGTTAGAGATCTCCTGCATCTCAGGAGTTCCCTTATCCCGGCGGAACACGTCCCAGACCAGGTAAACGCCGAAGAGGAAAGCGATGATCGTGGCGACCGGAATCATGTAAAGCATGTTGCTCATGATATCCATATCGTATACCCCTCTTGAGAATTTACATTTGCATGCCTGTCTTATTATTAATGATTTTGTGAAATGGCAGAAGAATGGCCACAAATGAGAGTGGGTCAGAAATGAGCCTTCAGCACCGTGATGCCATCACGTCGATTGATGTCGATGGACTGCCTACCGCTCACGTTGTTGGTACCCCTCATCTTGAGCACCTCCAGATGCTTCCGCCTGGCCTCCATGTCCTCGGTCAGCATCAACAATATGATACCGTCGACCGAATATGACACCTCAGGCGGATACAGCTCCCCTGGCCCAACCTCGCCAGTGACCACGGTGGTTGCGCTCCAGTTCTTGAGGCGGTTGGTGAGATCGAAAAGGAAGCTGCGGTACTCATCCTTCATCAGGGTGCCCACCACGGTGATGGGATCGATCACTATGCGCTGAGGCATTACTTCAGCGATCTTGTCATCAATGGCGTCCAGAAGCTCCTTGGAATCCATTTTCCGTATACGGTCTCCTAGATCCATGTACTCGATCTCGCTGCCAAAGTACTCCCGCTTGATGAAGTCGAACTGAGTAGCGTAGCGCAGCATCCATTGGGTTGGCTCACTGAGGGTGCTTATGTACAGCCCCTGCTCTCCATTCTCTGCACCCTCGCATAGATACCTCAGGCAGAAGGTCGTCTTGCCGGTTCCAGCACTTCCTGATACCAATATCACCGATGGATAGGGAAAACCTCCCTCTATGAGCTCATCCAACCCAGGAATGCCCGACGACAACCTGACCAGCTCCACCCTTTCACCAAAACTGTCATTCATTGAAGAATCTCCCCCTCTCGACAGTGAACCCTTTGAGGACATAGGTGTTCATTGACATCGACGACCTGAGTTGATAGGTACTTGATCGTTTCGAACAAAAGGGGACTCCTTCCAGAATCGACCAAGAATGGGACCATGATCCTCTTGGCCTCAGCCATATCACTTGATATCCGCATAAGGAAACGCTCCACAGATGGATAAGGGTTGTATGTCAATAGCGTGGCCGGGTTGTCTATGAGTATGAAACCGTACTCGGAAAGGTCTATCCGTGCGAGGTCCCCGCCCCCTTCCCCACCCAGCATGTCCGGCAACGCATCGATGTTGAACGGGCCTTTGAAATATCCCACGTCCACATTGGCCTGACGTCTGTCAGCGGAGAACTGGCTGATCGCATCTATGAAGGTGATGCGGGAGGTGTCGACATCATGCATATTCATCAGATGGACCATGTATTGATGTGGCCGATCCACGGATATGAACAGGCCCTTACCATCTAACTCAGACAGGAGCGTGGATATCATCACCAAGTTGGTGATGACAAAGCGGGGGGTGTCGACATCCAAGAGGATCATGCCCCCATGATCGAATTCGCCTATCTCTTGTTTGAGATAGTTCATGAGATCTATCTCCCTTTTATTCATACCAGCATGTCATCGATTCCGCAACACGCTTAAAAACATTACCTGTTGATTATCACTCAGGATATCAGATGAACGGAGTTTCATGCATGCCAAGCATCTTAGCTACCTCGGCCAGTGGCATGCCTTCCTCTGGGACATCTAGTCCGATGCCTTCCATGGGCCTTATGAGAACCGGCACATTCCCATCCATGACACAAGAACCGATGGTTCTCATGACCTCGATGAATCGTCTCCCGGGGAAGGCTCGGCGCAGGTTCCAGATCGCCTCATCGCAAGTGAGGGATATGGCCACATCGAAGGTTGGTATGTCACGGCGGACCCTGTCGGACAGGCATGGTGCCGATGAGCTTATGGTGGCGACAATATCGTATCCATCTCGTTCCAGCAGGCC
>JAUVWO010000013.1 GCA_030604065.1 Methanomassiliicoccales archaeon
CGCTCATCCCTCATCATGAACGCCGCCTTGGTCACCGGCTCCTTCTCATCTATGGTGGAGTAGAACGTCTTTGTCAAGGTCAGTACCCCGAGATCGCCCTCAGCCTCCACCCGAGAGATTATGTCTGCACGATCCACCATACCGATCAGCGTACCGCCATCCAAGACCGGATAGGTCGTATGCGGTCGCGCCACCATCATGAGGAACGCTTCCTTTATGGTGACCTCAGCGGGGATGGTGATCACCTCGACATTCATGATGTCACCGACGTTGGCGTCGCCCAGCATCTCGGTATGCGCCGGGATGTCAAGACGATCCCTCTGCTCCGAGAATATCGTCGACCTGCCAGAGATGATGTAGCTTATCACCGAAGCGATCAACATAGGGATGAGAAAGTTGAACGAGCCAGCCATCTCAGTGGCAACGATCGGCGCCGCCACAGGGGTCTTGGGCACGCAGGCGATCATGGCCCCCATGCCCGCTAGGATAAGGAGGAGCGGGTCAGAGAATCCGGTCACCTCCGCCACCAATCCTCCCACTGCGCCCCCCATGATCATCGATGGGAAGAGAATGCCTCCAAGCTGTCCAGAACCCAGGGTCAGCGAGGTGGCCACCAATTTACCCAGCAGCAGCGCTAGGAGGATATATATCCCGGCCATCTCACCGGTGAGCATCCTCTCTAAGGTCTGCTCACCCAGCCCTAGGGCCCCTGGTACGACCAGCCCTATGACCCCCACCGCCAGACCGGCAATGGCAGTGCGATAGTATATTGGCAGCTCCCATGCTTGGAACGCATCACCCATCTGACCCATTAACCGAATGAACGACCATCCCACCAGTCCGACGATGATGCCAGTGACTATGATATATGGTAGGAAATCCAAATTCACAATGGGTCCGATATCACCGATATCGAGTATCGGGCTCCAGGACCCGGTCACACCTACCACGACCAGATAGGACACCACGCTAGCCACGATGGAAGGTATGAATGCCGATGAGTCCACCGAATCTCGGTATGGGAGCTCCAAGGCGAATATCGCCCCACCAAGAGGGGCCTTCAACGCTGCCGAGAAACCGGCGGCCATGCCCACCACCAGTAGTGTCCTGGTCTCCCCAGGTGAGAGCTTCAACACTCTCGATATGAGCGAGGAGGAACCTCCCCCGATCTCAGCGATGGGTGCCTCGATACCAGCGGATCCACCGAACCCCATGGTGACTATGGATGCCAAGGCTGACAACGGCACCTCGATGAACCGCATCCTGCCATTGTTGCAGTGATAACTTCTGAGCACGTTGTCGGTCCCGGCCCTTCGGATGCTTGGCCGCAGGTGTAGCATGATGCCGACCAGAAACCCTCCACTGGCAGGCATGACGATCACGAGATAGAAGGGCATCTCCTCCGAGTACCCGGTACCGAACTCCCATAGGTCGTTCACCGCTACCATGAAGGCCATGCCCAGGAATCCAGCGAAGATCCCTATGATGATGCTGATGGGTATCCACTTACCAAAGTACGAGCGAACCCGTTCGGGCACACTGACCCGGCTCTTGCCTGCATCCATCAATGCCTGGGCGCCGTTCAACATGATAGGGAACTGACAACCTCTGTTCGATTGATAATGGTTTCGCGGTCCGACAACGAATTAGATATTCCCACTTCGATCATGGATCCTGGCTCAGAAGGAGGGGACCAGGACCAAAAAGGAATTTCACATGAATGGAGGGGCCATCGCCATGAATTGCGCCGCAAACCCAGAAGGAACATTGCAAGGATCCTCCAGATACGTCGTTTGGTGCGAGAACATCGTAAAGGGATACGAGCTCATTCTGTTCCTGGAGTATCTGATGCATAACAACGACATCGATCACATAGCTACCCTGAACCATGGGTATCCTCCTGCGGACTATTGGGCAACCATACAAGAGATACGTTGCTTAGAATAAGCTCCACTGCGCAGCTGGAGGGACGGTCCGTCAACAGCATCGCTTGCAGGACGGACTATAGCCCGTAGGTCGATTGCGACACCACGTCATCGGTGAAGGCGGCAACCGGCATGACCCTTTGAGCATACTCCATAGGCCCGTAGAGCACGTAGTCCGCACCAGCCATGATCGGGAGGGCGACCGAAGCCGAATCAACGTACCTGAACGTCACCCCCCGGCCCAGCTCTGGCCTCCATGACTCCACCGCGTTGTGGATGCAGCATCCGGTGGGCAGTCCCCACTTGGCCTTGAATACCGTGATCGCCCTGATGCCAGCACCTGCCCGGTTCTCCATGGTAGTTACCGCAGGATCCAACAAGGGGCGTCTGATGCCCCGTTCCAGGGCCATGTCTAGCAAGCCCCTGGGGAGCATTCCGCCCCCATCCTCGAGAAGATAGACCCTGCCCTTGACCTCAAGGTCCGATGGATTGAAGGCCAACAGAACAGCGGAATCCACGCCCGAGCACTCTAGCGAATCCCATTCGACCTCCGTGGTCGCGGGGCCCAATGTATTGTACACCACTCGCTCCGATAGGCCCAACTCCGACGCCCCCCTAAGTGCGCTGGCCCTTATCTCTGGAGTGGGGGCGTCCATGAACAAGGGACCATCATACATATCGGACACCACACCCAGATAGGAGGCCATCGCCTCCGCTGTCTCGGCGTACAGCATCAGTCCAGTGGGGCATCCATTGTCAACGGCCATATCCGACATGTGATCCAACCTGATCCGGGTCTCACCCATGTCGATCGATCCTGTCCTGCGATCCCGTACCACGCTATGTCCTGGATAGAACAGCGACCCCACCATTACAGTGCGATGCCTTCCTTGCGGCCCCCCGAACCTGACGCCCGATACCTCGAATCCTGCCTGATCCTTCTGAAACTTGAACATCACTCATCCCCCGTTAGATAGCTACGCAGACGACCTATGAACTCTAACGATGGCACCTCCTTGATAAGGCCGCTGACCGGATCCAAAATAATATTGAGCTCCTGGTCCACGGTAATGAAGGGGCAATGGGTCGAAAGCCGCTCGGAGGGCATTGCCAGCATCCCGGAGACAATATCGTCCGCGTCCTTGTTCATCTGTGCTCCCAGCTCCCCACCGCCACGGTCCAAGGTGGGCGACCGGACCTCTATGGGCCCCTCCTCCAATGGCGGGGCGGCTTGAAGCTCAAGATCACTGAGGAGTTCGATCAGCTCCAAGCGTTTGGCCTCCTCGAACTCGTACTTTAAATCATACTCGATTATCTCGTCCACGTCCTTTGGGTGAACCAGGTCCACCACGTCGACCTGTCTCCGGAACCTATCGATCGCCTGCATTGGCAGGTTGCACAGGAACGGTAACGGTGAACGACAGCCCTTGATCCTACGATCCCCATCCACCCCATCCCTTACCAAGGCCACCAGGGCCCCACCGGGGAAGTGGCCGAACTCCTCGTGTCCACAAACCACCATATGCCTGATCTCCGGCCTAAGTATCACATTGGCCACGATGCGCTCTATGCCCATGTTCTCGGTCTTGAACCTGCCTTTTAAGTTGAACAGATGGTCCGGAACCTCCACCGACCCGCGCCCCACGATGGCGACCGCTACTGCTGACAACGGATCGCCCACTCTGTAATCGCCAGATATGCCGCCCTGCCGCGTGCCCATGAAAGCACGACTGATTTCCGAGTAGATAATCTTTGAGAGTCATAGAATCAAGGACGCAGAAACGGATCCAGACCCGGAGGCGGGTGCAATGGGTTCGAACCCTCTCAGGTCCACAGACTCGGTGCGGATGATCGCCAGGGCCCTAGGCGGCCCTACGCCCCGATCATGGGCCTCGGAAGGTCACACCCTGGGCCAGTTCGAGTTCACGGGAGCGGTTCACGGTCACAGTACGCCTGACCGCATACGCCTTCCATGCGTCCGATCCACTCTCTCGGCCGCCACCGGTCTCCTTCTCTCCACCGAAGGCTCCACCGATCTCCGCCCCGGCGGTCGAGGTGTTGATGTTCACCATACCGCAATCCGAACCGCGATGGGACTGGAACAATTCCGCCTCCCGAAGATCTGTAGAGAATATCGCTGAGGATAGACCCTGTGGGGCCATGTTGTTCATGTATATGGCCTCCTCGATCGTATCGTACCTCATGACGTAAAGTATGGGGGCGAATGTTTCCTCTGACACCATCGGCATGTCTGGTTCCGCTTCGATGATGGCCGGGACCACGTAATTCCCGTCCTCGACGTGCCGGGTACCGCCATATATCAACCTGCCTCCCTGGGATCGTGCCGCCTCCACCGCTCGGAGGAATGACATCACGGCCCCTTGGTTGATCAGCGGGCCCATCAATGTGGTGGGTTCCCGCGGGTCGCCGATGCCAACCTGACGGTAGACGCCCTTGAGCCGCTCAAGGAAATCGTCATAGATGTCCCGTTGAAGGATCAATCTACGAGTGCTGGTGCAACGCTGACCTGCGGTCGCAAGAGCTCCAAAGGCCACACCTTCCACTGCCATGGTCATGTCAGCCGAAGGGGTCACTATGGCGGCGTTGTTACCTCCCAGCTCTAAAAGGCTCCGCCCCAGCCTCCCAGCCACCCGGACAGAGACCCGGGCACCGGTGGCAACACTTCCAGTGAAAGATACCAGCGGCAGTCTGGGGTCAACGGACATGGCGTCCCCCACCACAGACCCAGGACCGCACACCAGGTGGAACGCCTTGGGCATGCCCATGGAGTCCATCACCTCATCCACCAGATTCATGACCGCAATGGCGGTCAACGGTGCCTTGTCCGAGGGCTTCCACAGGGTGACATCGCCTACCACGGCCGCTATGAATGCATTCCACGACCACACGGCACATGGGAAGTTGAATGACGTTATCACTCCCACGGGACCGATGGGATGCCACATCTCCGATAGCCTATGTCCGGCCCTTTCACTAGGCATGGTGAGTCCATAGAGTTGCCGGGAAAGACCAGTGGCGAACCTCCCCATATCGATCATCTCCTGGACCTCTCCCCGACCTTCGGACAGGGTCTTGCCCACCTCGTATGTGATCAGTAGACCTAGATCGTCCTTTCGGGCCTCAACGGCGTCAGCTATCCGTCGCACCGCTTCACCTCGCTCGGGCGCAGAAATATCGAACCAGCGGGTCTGCTCGACCAATGCGCTCTCCATGATCCGGTCATAATCATCGGCGTCTGCGAGCACCACCTCTGCCAGCACCCTCCCGTCCAACGGCGATATTATGGGGAGCCTGCTGGAGCCATGCATCCTGCCACCATGGTCAGCACCCATCATCGACCCCTCCAGGCCCAGGCGGGCCGAGAGGTCCTCCCACTCCCTGGTTTCAGCCATCATCTCACCTGTGATCACATAGGTCAGCGACACATTATAAGGGATTCCATCTCTGGCTCTCCCTAAGACATACATATGACCGATCGATCATCCAAAGGCATCGATGCATGACAATGGACATCCATGACGATGGAGGGATTGGATCATGCAGATGGGGGGCCTGTGCTTGAGTTCTATTCTAAAAGCGGCGAGCCTTACCGTGGGCTGATAGCGGCCTTCAAACGAGCCGGCCTCATTGTGTTCCATAGGCACGAATTCAATGATGAGGGGATCGATGGGCGCCTCGATCGATGATCTGACCAATGTTCCTTTCACCACCAAGGACGGGCATAGGGGCACCCACCCAGTAGGCATGATGGCGACGGACCTATCTGAGGTGTGCGCATCCATCTCACCCATGGCCATGGTCAGGACTGCATGGAACTGAAGATCGAGATGATGAACTGGACGGGCAAAGAGTCAGTAACGGAAGAAGTATGTCACACGTTCATGGACCTGATGGGTCCGAACATCAGGGTCATGTGTCTGGACATGGGTTCATGGAAGCGATCGCAAGACGGCGAGGGCGATGGACGACGTTGCTCAGAGCTGTAGAATGGCATCGACCTCGGCCCTCTGACCCTGCCCATGATATGGCTTTTTCAGAGTGTCGACCCTGATATCCAAGATCCTTGCTTCGGGAAACAGATCGCCTATCTCGTCGATCTCGAAATAGTGGTAGACAAGCCCCCTACCCCGGACAAAGGTCGATGTTCCGATCTGGTCGCCTTGGCCATTGCGAATGTCTGTCACATGAAAATCACGGAACCACACCTTCCCTCCAGGCCTCAGAACTCGCGCCACCTCGACGGCGGTGGAAAGACGAAGATCATAGGTCATATGCCCCAGGACATGAACGCACCACACCATGTCAAAGACATCATCGCGGAATGGAATATGGGCTGCATCACCCAGCACCAGGTCGGGTCCAGATGGGCAGGCGCGCAATGCCTGCATGGAATGATCCAGTCCCACCAATGACGCTGCGCTATCGGCTGCACCGATAAGGGTCTTTCCATTTCCACAGCCGAGCTCTAACACCTTCAGGCCGTGAGATGTGTGAGGAACAGATGAGGCGCCTCGCCACAACCGACCCTTGGACGAGTATTCCTCGTCCCAGACCTGCCTTTGTTCCGGTACGGTGTTCGATCTCAATGCACACCCTCGATCCCCGATAGGTCAGGAGACGCCATGGCCGATGCCCCCTCGATCATGTGCACATGGAGACCGTCACAGACGTCGATCTGTACAGTCACCGTGCATGACCCGCATGAAAGCACATGACCTCCAGAGTGCATATCAGCGCTGAGGAAGTGCAGATGATATCCGGCCACGGTCTGTGATGATGCGCTCTCCGGCATCCTGAATCCGACCATTGTGCCGTTGATGTCGCAAGGTCAAAGATGGTCTGGTTGGCCACAACCTCTGCCAAGGGAGGGTAGGGATGCTCCTGACCCGGCACACTGCGGCAAACCAGCTGGGAGAAAGAACCCATGATGCGCACAGCTATGGGATTGCCCGGATAGGCGACATGGGAGTCGATCGCTGATTCCAGCGCTGCCAGGTCGGCCACGTTGATCTCGAATGACATGTCCACATCGAAATGGCACACGTTGGCGAACGGGATGCCTTCGGTTCCTGAAACCTGGTGAACGCTGCCATTGGCATTGACCACGTATGCACGCCCGTCCAGCACCACCAGCTCTCCGTCGACCCCATCGATCGTGCCCAGGCCAAGGTCGCCATGGTCCAGCAGCTGGGCGCATGTGATGTCACCATCGTACCAGCCGTCGACCAAGGCTCCGATCACCGATTCCTGGTACACCCCGTCATCCTCCATCGAGGCGAATGCGGGCAGGACCGTCGCTAGAAGCACCACTGTTGCTACCGCGACGACCAGGTACATCCTGTCATCCATGACACCTTCACCATAAGGAGGGTTATCAACCTTTGCCCATTGAGACCATCTCATTATTCTCTGGCACCGTGTCGATCACGACCTTCGATCGCCATACGAATATGACGACCACTAGTGTAAGTATGCTCATAGGCAACGCAATGATAACTGGGTCCACCACGGTCCAGGGGGAGTCCAATAATGAAGGTCGTCCGAACAGCCACTGGCATAACCCTCTTGCACTGCTCTCCTTGATGTGCACGAATGCGGTCCACAGGAACCAGGTCACGGTGCCCACCACCAGGCTGGCCTTGGCCGCCATCTCATTCGGCCTCTTGGAGTACAGGCAATGGGCGAATGCGGGCAGGAAGGCAGCACAGCACAGGCCCATGAACATGGCGGTGGCCCGGGCGATGATGTCTCCGGGCAACTGGTAGGCCACGACGACCGACACGACGATCATCAACACCGTGCCGATCTGGGAGGCACGGAATGATTTCGGTATGTTCTTGTTGTCGCTGGGATCATATGGTTTACCGCGATCCTTAATGGCCCTCCACAGGTCGTAACCTGCAGCGGTGCCCATGGTGTGCAGCAGCGAGCTCAGGGTGCTCATGGCTGCCGCCAACAGCGCCAAGAGGAAGACGATCACGAACAGGTCGGGCATTGATTCGTTCACGAACGTCGGTATGATCTTGTCTATGTTGCCAACGTACTCAGTGGCGATCATGCCATACTTCTCATGGAAATAGACGTTCGTAAGGCCACCGACAGTATAGGCGGCACCAGTTATGACAAGCACGAATATACCACCCACGGCCACGGCACGATTCAACGACCTGTCATCCTTTGCGGTCATGAATCTCACCACCAGCTGCGGCTGCGCCAATACGCCTATGCCCACACTGAGAATGAAGGTGGTGACGAAGGTGAACCACAGCGGCGACCCCAGTATCGGGAATGATGTCCATCCCGTCATTCCCGCAGAGGACAGGCCTGCGGGCACCATGTCGGCCATGCTCGTTAACTTCTCAAAGGCCGGGGTGACCCCGCCGAGCAGGTACATGGTGAATGCCAGCAGGATGAACATCCCGATGAACATGATGCCGCCTTGGAGGGCGTCGGTGTACATGACCGCTATGAGGCCGCCGAGGATGACATACAGTGCAACGATCGCCGCGAATGACAGAAGCGCCAGATCGTAGTTGATATCAAGCGTTCCCTCGATGAACCGGGCACCGCCGATGAGGATGGCTGCAGTATATAGCGGCATGCCGACCAGGATCACAACCGCTGTGGCGACCTGCATGAAACGTGAACGGTAGGCCTTGGCCATCAGATCGGAGAAGGTGACCGCCTTCAGCTTCATGCCCAGAGCCCGGGTGCGCTTCCCGAACAGGATGAACGCCACCAGTATGCCGACCAGGATGTTCATCATCACCAGCCACAGAGTGCCGATGCCAAGTTGGGCCGACACGCCGCCGAATCCGACGATCGCCGAGGTGGACAGGAACGTGGCCCCGTACGACAGTGCGATTATCACAGGGTGGACGTTCCTTCCCGCCACCATGAAGTCGTCCGAGGAGGCGGTCCTCTTCCAACCCAAATATCCGAGACCAATGGTCAGCGCAACGTAAACTAGCGCCACGATCACAAACGTGAGGGTATCAACCATTCAGGTCGCCCTCCTTGTTCCAATTAAGAATGCCGTACACGGCACAGATCATTGCAAATCCAATGGAGAGCACATAGGCGCTCCATACCCATGGGTCATCGATACCGAACAATCTCCGCACCTCCGAAGCCATGACACGTGCTATATGTTGTCATGACCTCCGCTGCCATGGAATCTGATTATAAAAAACTATCAGAAAAAATATATCGGGTCCAGGAGGGGGCTCAGAGAAGACGTTTGCCAGCTCCCGGTCCAGGATCTGTGCAGAACACATCGGTGACGTGGGCACGGATCAGGTTCTTGGCAGGCATCTTGGGGTTGCGAGCCTTCACCTTGTCCTTCATCTGCTGAAACTCCCCGCCCTCGCTTAAGATCTCCACGTCGCATTTGATCTGGTAACTGAGATCGGACTCCCGGTCCCAGACATTCAATGACAGCCTTGGGTTCTCTCTAAGATTGGCCAGGGTCTTGTTCATGAAATTATCCGCTAGCCAGATGGTCTCCGAATCATCCTGCAGCCATATCATTCCGATCGGTACCACATTGGGTTCACCGTCCTTGGATGCGGTGGCCACCGAGAATGTCTTCACCTTCGAAAAGGTGTCCCTCATCTCCTCCGTCAGCTTGACCATGATATCATCGATACATGAGTCGGAGCGTAGAAATACGTTGAGGTCAGCAATGCTGGTAGCCGCTGCACTCCTCCAGGAACTCAGGGTACGAGGCCTCGATCCTGGGCAACGCCGTATTGATGTCAGTGACCTTCAGGATGAGTATGGCCTTGCCAGGTCTATTGAAGGCATAGGCGTACTCCATGTTGATGTCTTGTTCGCCGAGAATGCGGGAGATCCCATACAACCCCCCGGGTTCGTCAAGCATCCTGAGAGCCATCATACGATTTTCGGTGACCGCGAGACCCTGGGCCTCGAGCGACCTTCGAGCCTTGGCAGGATCGTCCACAATGATCCTTACCACCCCGAACCCCTCAGCCTCGGCTATGGTGAAAGCTAGGATATTGACGCCATTCTCCTGCAGCGCACCAGCGATGACCGCCAGCCTACCAGCCTTGTTCTCCAAGAGGACCGATATCTGTCTCAATTCATGCAATGACATCACATCACCCGCTTATCGATGACCCTACTAGCCTTCTCGGACTCCCCCTTGGGCAGGGTGCCCGGGCCTACGAGCTGAACCTCGACCTTGATGTTCAGCACCGCCTTCAGACCATCAGCCACCTGTCTATTGATGTGCCTCAATTTCAATATATCATCAGTGAACGCCTCCGGTTCCAACTCCACCTTGATCAGCATGGTGTCCAGATTGCCGACGCGATCCACCACGATCTGGAAATTCTTGCCCACCTCGGGGACCTCGTAGAGCAGATGCTCCACCTGCGACGGGAACACGTTGATGCCTCGGATGACCATCATGTCGTCCACCCTGCCTGTAAGCCTCATCAAGCGGGGGTGCTCTCGTCCACACTCGCACGGATCCCAGGACAGAGACGACATGTCACCAATACGGTACCGCAACAGGGGCATGGCCTCCTTCTGTAACATGGTGACGATCATCTCCCCCTTCTCACCGTCAGCACAGGCCTCGCCTGTGTCTGGATCGATTATCTCCACCAGGGCCATGTCCCCCCAGACGTGTATGCCGTCCTGAGCCTCGCATTCGGTGAACAGCGGCCCAGACAGCTCGCTGGCACCGTAGCAGTTGTAGGCCTTAATACCGGCCTCATCCTCGATCTTCGCCTTCATGCTATCGGACCAAGGCTCGGCCCCTAGGATGCCCCGCTCGAGTCGGGTGTCATCCTGCAACGAGACCCCCATTGACTGGGCCACCTCAGCGATCTGCAACATGTACGAAGGGGTGCAGGCGATGCACGTGACCGGAAGATCCATCATGAACTGCACCTGTCGTCGAGTATTCCCCGTGCCGGCCGGAAGCACGGTCGCCCCAAGCTTCTCGCCAGCATAATGCATGCCCATCCCTCCTGAGAACAGGCCGTATCCATTGGCCACCTGGATGACGTCGCTCTCACCCATTCCAGTGGAGGCGAACGCTCGGGCTAGAGATTCGGACCACATCTCGATATCGTTACGGGTGTACGCCACCACTGTGGGCTGGCCAGTGGTTCCTGACGAAACGTGGTACCGGACGATCTTCTCCAACGGTGGTACGAACAGCTTGTCTGGATAGTTGTCCCGCAGGTCCGTCTTCTTGGTGGTTGGCAATCGTCTCACATCATCAAGGCGGGTGATGTCATCCGGCATGACCTCGACCTCCCTCATCCGGGCATGATAGAATGGGGATCGCTCGTACATCCTGCGAGCCTGGGCTCTAAGCAGCTTCAGCTGCATCTCCTCTATCTCGGATCGGCGCAGGGTCTCGATGGCATGGTTGAAGAACGGCATCTGCTTACCTCATGTCGTGCCACGTCAAATCATGGCAGGCATCTCCCGAATGTGGTTCGGATTTAATAGATTTCGCCGGACTATAGGGGTATGCTGCCTACGATACGGAGCTTGCCGCCCTCGAGATACAGGAGCACGGCCCTCGATCCAGGGGGATGGATCAATTCCTTCTCCAGGGCCAGGGTGAGTTCGGGATGGCGCCAGTCATCACCAGACATCGCGACGATCCTAGCGGGGACGACCTGCATCCAGTGACCGACATGTATCACCATGTCCTGCTTGAGCGGCTCAGGCCAGAATCGTACCAGGTCCGCAGTGGCGGTCAGCTCTTTCAACTGGACCATATTCGGATCGTTGGTCAGCACGAAGCCACGATCAAGGTCGTCGGAATCGATGTTCTTGAGAGCCAGACCCACACGATCGCCGGCCACTGCCCAATCCCAATCGTCATCGTGCTTCTGTATGGATCGCACGGTGGCCACCTTGTTCAAGGGCATCACCGTGAGCTTATCATGACGTCTGATGGTTCCCCGGGACACCAGCCCGAGCACCACCGTACCCACACCTTTGACGTTGAAGTGGTGATCCACCTGCACGGCCCCGGTCACGTCCTTACCCTCTGCCGGGTCTGACTCGATCTCGGAGGCCAGATCCAGCAGCCTCTCCCTCAGCACCACGGGATCGTCATCGACGAACTCGTATCCCTCGGCAACCGTTCCCTTAATCATGGGTGTGATCTGATCCAGGGCGATATAGTTGCGAAGCACGATCATGCCTCGACCCACGCCAGCGCAATCCAACATGAGCAGCGCCTCCCCGAACTGGTTGTCAAGCCTTTCAACCACCATTATGGCCATGTTGGACATGGATGCAGCATAGAACAGGGGAGCCAACCGTTCCGGATAACGGGTGGGTTCGATCAGCGTGACAGCGTCATCGCCCCGCTTGACATTATAGAGGGTGACATCGCTTACTGTGCCCTGCTTGCCGATGTCCCGCGAAAAGCCGGGTGAGCCCATAACGGCCACGTTGAGGTTGCCCATGGTCGCTCCTGAATGCCGCAGGATTATATTCCGGTTTCGGTCCTCATCCCAGCTGGTCCCGGCTCAGGAGCTCGTGCCCAGCGTCCAGGATGGCCTTCACCGCAACCATGGTGTCCGATACCCTGAGTATCAGCACTGCCGCCCCCTTGCCCGAATAGGCATAGGCATAATCGATGTTGATATCAGCGTCAGCTAGGGTGGTGGCAATACAGGTCAATCCCCCGGGCTCATCCCGCATGTTCACTCCAATGACCTCCGTGACCTTCACCATGAACCCCATGTCCGTGAGCACTTCCTTGGCCCGATCCG
Source organism: Methanomassiliicoccales archaeon (assembly GCA_030604065.1). Taxonomy (GTDB): domain Archaea; phylum Thermoplasmatota; class Thermoplasmata; order Methanomassiliicoccales; family JAUVWO01; genus JAUVWO01. The sequence goes on from JAUVWO010000013.1 coordinate 12,719, forward strand.
ATTTGTCCACCAGCGCCCTTACGACCCCGAAATCGTTGGCCTCAGCGATGCTGAGGGCCAGCATGTTGATCCCATTCTCCTCCAGCACCCTGGCCATGCTAGCCAGCCTGCCAGGCTCGTTCTTGCAGAACATAGAGATCTGCTCGATGATGTATCTCTCTGACATCACATCTCCCTCCTGTCCTCGACCCTGCGGGCCTTGCCCTGGTACCGGGGTAGCGAACCCGGCTCCATGAATTCCACGTCAGCGGCGATGTTCAGGTACTTCTTCAGCTCGTTCGATATGGACTTTCGGATGGCCATCAGATCGTTGATACGATCGGAGAACACCTCTGGCGTGAGTTCGACCTTGACCTTCATGGAGTCCAACGCGCCAACGCGGTCAACTATTATCTGGAAGTGACCGGTGCACTGAGGCAGTTGCATCAGGGTGTGTTCCACCTGCGACGGGAACACGTTGATGCCTCGGATTATGAGCATGTCATCGACCCTGCCGGATATGCGACCGATGCGGGGGTGGGTGCGGCCGCAGGAGCACTCATCCTCCATGAGGCAGGTGATGTCCCCGATGCGATATCTCATCATGGGCAATGCCTCCTTCTGAAGCATGGTCACCACCAGTTCGCTCTTCTCACCGTCAGCACAGGCCTCACCTGTGTCTGGATCGATTATCTCCACCAGGGCCATGTCTCCCCAGACGTGTATGCCGTCCTGAGCCTCGCATTCGGTGAACAGCGGCCCAGACAGCTCGCTAGTGCCGTAGATGTCGTAGGCCTCTACCCCAAGCACGTCGCGGAAGTGGGTCCGTGTGCCCTCTGACCACGGCTCGGCACCCATGATGCCGACCTTTAGCTCGGTATCGTCCTTGAGTGACACGCCCATGCGCTCTGCCACCTCCCCCAGATAGACCATGTACGATGGGGTGCAGGCTATGGCCGTCACCCCCAGGTCCATCATAAGCTCTATCTGCCGTTCGGTGTTCCCAGTGCTGGTCGGCAGTACGGTGGCCCCGACCCGCTCGGCACCATAGTGCAGACCCAGACCGCCGGTGAACAGCCCGTAGCCGTAAGATACCTGCATCACGTCGCCTCGACCGATCCCACAGGAGGTCAGCGCCCTGGCCAGGGACTCGGTCCACATCTCCAGGTCTCGTTCGGTGTAGCCTACCAGGGTGGGCTTGCCAGTTGTGCCAGAGGACACGTGGTAGCGGACGACCTCGTCACCGCTGGCGGTGAACATCCCGGTGGGATAGTTGTCCCGGAGATCCTGCTTGAGCATGAAGGGGAGCTTGCGCACATCGTCCAGTGTCTGGATGTCGTCCGGATGGACCCCCTGCTGCCGCATCCGGTCATGATAGAACCGGTTGAAGGAATAAAGGCGGTACACCTGCATCTTGAGCAGCTTGAACTGCATATCCTTCAACTCCTTGATGGGCATCTTCTCGATCTTGGGATTCCAGGCCATGTGTCTCATCACCTCGGCGCCATCGCCTACTGGCAGGCACCTTTCGCTTTGATGGGCATGACGATATTTTACACTTCGCTCACCACCACGCTGATATCGACCAGTTGATGGTCGTTGTTTGCAGGGAACCATGGAATTACTACGGGATCCGTTTTCTTCGTTGAATTCCGGTCTCCTATCGTCATATTAATCTAATTCCTTCGCTTAACCGAAATAGATGTTCGTCATCCTCGAGCAGCTGGAGAGGATCCGCGATGACTCCCTCACATATGGAAAGATACTCGCTGAACAGTATCCCGATGCCAAGGATCCCCGATCAGGTTGCTTCTTCACCATTCACAACAAGGCCACACTGGCCCTGGAGGTGCTATCCATGTATGCGGCACCATGGAAGGTGGGGCCTGGAACGGCATCGTCCGATCTTGAGGATGAGTGGGTCGACCGCATAATGGAGATCACAAAGCACCTGTTCGTGGAGACCATGAGCTCGATCGAGTTCGTCGCAGTGAGAATAGCATCGATGGTCCCTGAGGACCCGATGGGCTCGGCGGTGGAGCGGTTCAGAGGGGAACGGGGTCACGTGAACCTTCGCGACCTGGTGCTAGTGGGCAGCGAGATCGGGTTGATGACATCCTTGAAAGAGAGGGAATGGCACGACATGATCACCGTCCGCAATCTAGTGGTCCACAACAGCTCGGTAGCAGACCGCTCCCAACGCTGCGTGGTCGGGAAGGCGAAGGTGTCTATGAGGCCCAACCGCATGATGAAAGGGGCTGTGAACACCTTCGTTGAGCTATCGGAACAGGCGATGAACAACTTCTATGAGTGGATGTCCCGCCTGGACACCAAACGGAGACTGGGCACCTGAAGAGAAGTTTTTCGACAGGTCTGGATCAGCCCTTATAGCATTCCACCACTTTGCCGTGGTAGAGTATGTGCTTGCCCTCGCCCTCGTACCAATGGTCGATCTCGTCCGTCAGCAGTTTGGCGCAGCCCAGGTCCTCCTTGACCGTGATCCTGCACTCCAGATACGTGCCGCAACCCCCGATGACCGGTGAATGGGTGGCCCGCCCCTCCACAGCCTCGAGATGGAACCTTTCGAACTTGTTCACATCCCTTCCGCTGGTGCTCCCGCAACCCATGAGCTCGTCCTTCATGTTCCCGGACGGGAACGATAGTGTGAAGTCCTCCGCATCCTCCAGCAGCATGTAGGTGTGCCGCTCCGGCCTGACCAGCATCATGGCCATGGGCATCCTCCATATCAAGCCGACGTAGGCCCACCCCACAGTCATCACGTTCAACCTTCCATCGGCGTCCCTGACCGTCAGGAACGCTCCCCTCTGCAGCTGTCTGATGATGTCGCCCGCGCATTCAGCCAGTTGATCCAAGACCATGGGTTGGTATCATCCACTCAGGCCTTACCTTTTGGGTAACGACCGAGACGACGGACCTCTTTGACCATGTGCGACAGTGGCTCCAAGGGAAGACCTCGGTGCAGTGAGCCCGAACACATGTAGACATACCCGCCACCAGCCATGCATGGCGGCAGCAGGGCCTCGATATCATTTGAGATCCGATCGTGGCCATGGGCGATCAATGACACATGCGGATCCAATCCCCCCATTATGCAGGCGCGGTCTCCCCACAGGGACTTGGCCAATGGCAGATCGTTGCCCTCGGCGAGCTGGACGGCGTCTATGCCAGCATCCAGCACATGGTCCATCAGATCCTGGTTGCCGGGATCGGTGAACGAACCGTGAGGATGGAAGATGAAACTCGCCCCACTCATGCGACATGCATTCTCCAGCCGCATCACCCGGGGCAGGGATTCGCGAAGGAACGGTGTTGAACCTATTATGTCCGGGTTGTCGGTGGCGCAGGCCAGGAACACCGCCTCGGCCCCGTGGTCCAGGAGCGCCTCGGCCAGCGAACCAGAGATGTCGGTGGCCAGATCAAGCACCCTGCGGGCCAGACCCGGCTCCTCCATCATGTCCATCAACAACGCCTCCAGCCCTCGCAGGTATCCGGCCCTCATGAACGGACCCTCCACATTGGCGATGGCCATGGCGTCAGCGCAGTCTGTCGCCACTTGCTCGTAGCACCTCAGCAATGAGGGGAACGGGCCATCTCTAAGGGGGTCTGGAGATCGGGCCCCATCCACGGCCTCGGGGGATGCCAGCGGATGCCTTGTGATGGAGGGGATCCCCATAGTGGGAAAACACATCCCCCCGCCCATGTGCTCCACCTCCATGCCAATGAAGTGGACGCCGCCCACAACGGCGTCCTGGGCCAGCACGGAGTGCAGGGCCGTCACGCTTCGGGCGGCCCGTTCGGCATCGTAACCGCCAGCGCACACCTCGGGCGTGGTCGATCCGGTGATGTCCAATGGCAGGGTCAGTTCACGGAGGAATACCGGAGCGAGGTCGGGCACCCCCCGCTCCAGCGCCACACTCATCCTCTGGCGACCATCCATGCGGTGGCCTCCGATCCCGTGAAAGGCAAAGGATCGATGCAGGCCTCCACGTCCGGCACCTCTGATATGAGATCCATATCAGCAAGGAACTCGGCGGTGACGGTCATGCTCTCCACGTCCCCGGCGTCAGGAACGCCCAGCTCGAAGTCGATGGATGCGGTGCATCGCAGCTGGTCCTCGATGGACAGCCCTGTCCGTTCCGCCATCACCTCAGCCACCCATGTATCATTCTCCATCATGACTATTGCCTGACTCAGCGCATCGAACATGGCAGAGATCTGATCGCCCTTCTTCCCAATAGCATCGTTCGTGGCACATATGACCAGAGGGAACGAGTTGTTGCACACGGAAGAATCGCCCAACATATGAACTGTTATATTCTTGGCCAGACAAGTGTTCTCGACATTGGTTGGCCATGGCTCGCTTCCTATCATGGCATCTATGCCACCAGTGACCATGTTGGAAGGCATGACCAGGGGATGGAGGAACACGATCTCCACATCATCGACGTTCACTTCGTTGTGCTCCAGCCATTGAAGGAGCGCCCCGTGACTAGATGAGCCCAGTTGCACCCCTATCCGCTTGCCAACAAGGTCTGCGGGTGACTCGATAGAATCAAGGGCCACCAACCTATGCATGGCCTCATCAGTGCCGTATCTGGCAATGATGGAAGAGCCAGGATCATTGGCCATCAGTATCATTGCTGGCGAATCGCCCATGGCACCTACATCGACCGAGCGGGTGGCGAGCGCCTCCTTTGCTCCGGCTCCACCGGCGACTATGGTCACATCAATGCCTGCGGCCTCGAACAGGCCGGTCTCATCGGCGATGATGAACGGCTCATAGCAGACCTTGTTGGAAAATGCCACCGTCAGGCCGTCATCCTCGCCCGTCACTATCAGGATACCTGCAAGCGCTGCGCCAACCAGCAGAACAGCGACGAGTGTAGCCACTATCGCCATCCTCATGGAGCGCCCTCCATGGCCGAAATGTCGATCAATCCACTAAGACACTCACATCGGCCCATCCAGGCCTCCATTTCCTTCCTTATGTCGATCATGTCATCACTATCCATGTTCCTGGGCCTTTCACCGAGCTCCCACACCCTAGATGGCCGCCCTGGCCGGGGGGTCAGCAATAGGACCCTATCACCTAGTCTTAGAGCCTCGGATATATTGTGGGTGACAAAGACCACGGTCCTATGATCCCGCTCCCAGATGTTCAGCAGGGCCTGGTCCAACTCACTTCGTGTCTGTTCATCCAGAGAGCCGAATGGCTCATCCATCAGCAACACCCTCGGCTCCATCGCTAGTGTTCTGGCTATCGCCGCCCTTTGTTTCATCCCACCGGAAAGGTCCGATGGACGGGAATCAGCGAACTCGGTCAGCCCCACCAGATCCAGATATCCATCGACGAGGGTAGGGTCCTTGGCAGCCATGGCCACGTTGTGTCTGACCGTAAGCCACGGAAGCAGGCTGTCCTCCTGGAACACCATGCCAAGCTCACGACTGGGACGTTCGATGGCGATCCCATCTAGCGTGACCATGCCTCGGGTTGGAACATCCATGCCGGCCATGAGACGCAATATGGTCGACTTGCCACAGCCTGATGGGCCGATCACACATAGGAACTCCCCCTCGGAAACCTCCAGATCCACATCCCTCAGAGCGACCACACCTCTGCCCTCCCTGCGGTCAACGTAGGCCTTAGAGACCGACTCAAACCTCAGCATGCTCAACCTTCCAACCCCAGACTCGACCTCATACCATCCTCGATCCTGGTGAAGACCAGTCTCTCGAACAATAGGCCGATCAGACAGATTATCACGATACAGGCCAGGGACTCGGTCCACATGAGCGCCCCCTGGGCGGCGAATATGGAGAAGCCCAGACCCATGGCGACGCCCACCACCATCTCCGCGGCTATGAGAACCCTCCATGCATTACCGAGTGCCACCCTCAGACCGGTCAGCACCTGCAACGCCGATGATGGAAGAAGGACCAATCTGAACCGGTCCCACGGCCCCAGTTCCAGCATGTCTGCCACTTTGAGATACACAGGCGGCACCGATCTGAGCCCGGATGCGGTGGCGATGACCACCGGAGGCAGCGCCGTCATCACTATTATGAACACGGTGGCAATATTTCCGATGCCGAAAAGAAGGATGGCGATAGGGATCCATGCCAATCCGGGTATCAGCTGATATACGTTCGTCGAGTTCATGCCTGCACCATACAGCCAGCCTGTGGTGCCAAGTACCAACCCTATTACGATGCCGAGCAGTACGGCGATGCCGTAACCCAAGGCCCAACGACCCATGCTGGCTATCGTGTGCTGATAGATGGAGGCGCCCAGTAATTTATCCCCGGCAAGGAGGCCCCATAGCGACGCGCCAACATCCAATGGGGTGGGGAAGGCCACGCCCCCGGTCAGGTTCGAGTACATCAGAGCGGCACTCCAAAGCGCCAATATTATGGCCAATGCCCCCACCATATCGAGTGCATATCTGGGCCACCGACCCTTGCGCGAGATCTCGAACACGCCCTTTCCCTCGTCAATGGCCGCATCCACCTCCGATCTATGATCCTTAGACATCACCTTATCCATCACCTATTTGATTTTGTACTCAAATAATGGAATATATTTATTATAATTAAATGTTAGCAGCTCCAGATTCATGAGGGACGATGATATGCGAGTCAGAATGAATTAAATAGAACCAGTGCTTAACCTGGCTTTGCCAGGCTAGACCGGGATGCTCGGCGTATCCTTGTACACCGAAACCGTCGATATGCGGGGGTGACAGCACGGGGCGTCGTAACCGGAATGTCTGCGGCCTAGTCAACGACCATGAGACCCTGTCCTTCGGGGCCGGAGGCGGCTCTGAGGCGCAGCCGGAGGGCGGCGCCCATTGCCCTGATCACGGGGAACGGGTAAGGCCCTGACGGGAGCAACCTAACCGTGGACTACCGACGCTCGAGGGGTGGCGGGGTTGAGAAGCTGACTGGACAACCGCTCTCAGACCGGGCGGCCACCTGTGTGGCCTGGCACTCTACACCTTCTTCGGTACGAACCTAGGCGTGCAACCGGTGATGACGTCCTTTCTGAAATCGAAAAGCGTCTCACGCTCATCGCCGTTCCGTAGTTCTAGGTGGCAACTATCATCGATCTTTCCAACCACGGCACCGGTGCCTCCGACCTCCGCGAACATAGCCAGCAACTCGTTGCTGCTACCCTCTGAACAGGTGAGTACAAAGCCGAATCCCTGATACGATAGGAACCATTGGGTCAGATCGACCCCATCGGGACTAGGGATCCGCGACACGTCCACCCATCCACCCTTGCCTGAGGTCTCAAGCAACATGCCCAGCGTCCCGATGCAACCGGGGTTGCTCATGTCCTTTCCTGAGTGCACCAGACCACGCTGGGCGATCTTGGGCAGCAACTGTAACTGACGTCTCGCCATCTCAGGGGTTCGATTGGTGGTGGTGTCCCATGCATAGGGTAGGTCGGGAGGATAGAAACCCTCCAGATCCATGATGAACAATATATCATCCCCCGGTTCGGCCGTGTGGCTGAATATGACCTGCCCTTCAGCAGCCACTCCTAGAATTGCTACGTCCACCGCATGGTACTGGCAATCTGGATGGGTGTGTCCACCGACCACGGGGACGCCGAATTTCTCTACCGCATGTTTGATGCCTTTGATGACCTGAGCGCATACCAGATCATCTTTGACAGATAGTATATCCACCATGGCGATCGGCGTGCCCCCCATAGCAGCGATGTCATTCAGATTGACCAATACCGCATAGTAGCCAGCATAGAAGGGGTTGGAATGCATCAGCGATTCCATTATGCCATCAGCAGCAAAAAGCAAGAGGCCCCCATCATGTTTGATCACGGCGGCGTCCTCTCCTGCAGATGCTATCACCGTTTCGCCATCGGGGACTGGCAAGTAATCCAAGACGCCCGATATTGCTCTCTTCCTAGTAAGCCCAGGGAAGCTCCTTATGGCTTCAGCCAGTACGACCAGGTCCATAGCTACCGCAATGGATTGCCTTAATAAATAGGTTAGCTGAAAGTATTTTGGTCAGAGCAGACGTGTCTGGCGCGTATCCCTGACCAGATGGGTGGCGTCATGACCATCGAGCATGAGTTCCTCTAGGACCTTGACGTAATCTTCTTCCAACCCTTCATCATCATAGACGAACGCCCTCATGCTCTTGGGTATCTTGAATCCCCTGCGTGACAGGTACTTACGAGTCTCAGACACATCCTCTTCAGCGGCTTCTATGTCATCGATCGCTGGACGCGTGTCGGCCCGCCGGAGTTCGGACTCGAATAAAGGCCTTCGGAATAGACGGTATAGGCCATACTTTATCAACCTCTCGGCCCTCTCCTCGTCCGCCTCTATTTCACGAACGTGGAATGCCATAGCCTCATAGATATCCCTCTGGAGGCTCTTATATGGAACATATATCTTGGCTGGCGGCACATCCCTCTCCCTAAGCAGGTGGATGTCAGCGAGCGCCCTGAGATATCCGGTTAGTATAAGTCTATGAAATTTGAACCCTCGGACTTCAAGCTCCCGGGAGAGCGAGCTGATCGATTTACCCTCCCTACCTAATATCTCGAAGATTATCCGAGTCATGTCCTTGTCTGGATTGAACATTTGGTCACTGACATGGTAACAAACCTGATAACATATATTACTTTTCACGGCCCTTAATGGTTACCAGTTCGAGTTCAGAAAATCAATTAAATCAGCCCTACAAATATCATATTCCCATTTGGGATGGGGAACAACAGCGTCCATGGTCATATGCATCCTTCTAAATCCAATAGATGGCTGATATCAACCTGTTGATGCTGAGAAGAGGAGATTGGAAATGAAGGCAGCCGAATACGATAGGAGTTCTTCAAGGGCGGACGAGGATGAATCGACAGAACTCACCCTCTTCGTCAGAACATCGGACGAGGATATGAAAAAATGGGATAAGGGCAAGATCTATGATGCCCTGATGAGGGAGACATCCATCAGCAAGGATGCCGCCCTGATCGTATCCAGGGAGGTCGAGAAACTGATCGCTTCCCTAGAGCTTGACGTGGTCACCGCCCCTTTGATCAGGGAACTCACCAATGCCAAACTGGTGGAGTACGGCCTGGTCAGGATCAGAAAGCAACACACCCGGCTTGGAGTTCCCCTGTATGATGCTCGGCAGATCATAATGATGCCGAACAAGGAGAACGCCAACGTCCCCCATGGCCCCGAGGCCACCAACCTGACCCTATCTGAGAACGTCAAAAAGGAATTTGCACTCCTAGAGGTGTTCACTGAAGACCTTGCCGACGCGCATATGAATGGCGATCTGCATCTCCACGACCTCGGCATGATAGATCGACCATACTGCTCGGGGCAGTCCATAGAGTACGTTAAGAAATTCGGGCTCAACCTTCCCAATGCAATATCGATAGCCAAACCGGCCAAGCACCCGGAGGTCCTGATCGCGCAGATCATCAAGTTCTCGGCTGCCCTGCAAGGTCATTTCGCCGGTGCCATAGGTTGGGACGCGGTAAACACCTTCTTGGCCCCTTACCTGGTCGGCGTCGATGATCGACAGATGAAGCAGCTGGCACAGATCCTGGTATATGAATTCGCTCAACAGGCTGTGGCCCGCGGCGGTCAGTCCATCTTCAGCGACATCAACCTATACTGGGAAACACCGGACCACTTCGTGGGCGTGCCGGCCATCGGCCCAGGTGGCACCTACACCGGCGCCAACTATGAGGACTACCAGGATGAAGCTCACCGATTCCTTAACGCATTGTTCGATGTGTATATGGAGGGTGATGCCCTAGGTCGTCCGTTCTTCTTTCCTAAACCAGAGGTTCACATCACTGAGAAGTTCTTCAAGACCGACGGTCACGAAGAGTTCCTCGAAAAGATATCTCATGTTGCCTCGGAGAAGGGCAACACCTATTTTGTGTTCGACCGGGGCAACACTGCCAAGATATCCGAGTGCTGCCGGCTATCCTTCAAACTTGATAAGGACGATCTCGAGGAGGCCAAGACGCCGTGGAAGATGCGCTACTCTGCCATGCAGAACGTCACCCTTAACCTCCCACGCGTGGCCTATCAGGCAGACCAGGACGATGACCGACTGTTCGATATTCTCAGAGACCGCATGGAGCTGACCGCCAAGTGCCACATTCAGAAGCGCGAGTTCATAACCAAGCTTCTGGCCCTAGGCAAGCACGGCCCCCTGTCGCTGCTTACCATGGAACTTGATGATGAACCATACTATCGGATCAACAAATCGTCCTTCCTTGTAGGCATGTGCGGTCTCAATGAGATGGTCCAGTACCATACAGGTAGTCAGATGCAC
>JAUVWO010000070.1 GCA_030604065.1 Methanomassiliicoccales archaeon
CACATAGTCTGACTTGACGCTCTTGATTCCCAGCCTGGCGGCGAAAATCTGACCATCCTTGGTATAAGTGCCGTTGCCCGCTCGCAGATCACCATCTTCCAGCAGGTCGCCGGGGATAACGATCTCTCTCGCGGGTTTTGAGAAATCTCCACTCATTTTATCACATGTCCAAAATCAATGTTTGTCATACCAATCACAGGAGCTTTATTTGCGCATTTCCTTTGGTCCTATCGTTCAGTTTGGCCAGGAGTTCGTCCCTCACTCCTGCGGGAATTTCCATCACGCCAATCCAGCCCCCATCTTTTTGCCATTCATCACGGGTCAGCTTGCCATATTGAATGAGATCCTCATAACATCGTCCGTAATCCTCGCCTCGCAGCCGTACCGCAATCATAGATGTCTCGAATCGTATTGGTATCAGGGGCCTTAGCTTGTCCAAGACGAGCTTGACCTGCACCTCTACCGACTTGAACGGGTCCACATGGACGCCAGCTTCCTCCATCGCCATCTCTATTCTCTGTGGCGGGTGAGGCGACTTGGTCTGAGGGTTGATGGAATTCCTAGCGATTTCAGCGATGATTCTGCGTCGCTTGTTCTCCAACATCTCCTTGCGCTGCTCCGCCGTAAGCTGGACTTCGCCCTTGAGGATGATGGTTTTGGCCACTTCCACCGGGTCATTGGTGCCGAAGACCTCTTGGAGTTTGTCCTCTGATGGCCTAGTGCCCTTGTTGGCGTTGTTGAAGACCTCCTCGATGACCATGTATTCAGCAAGATCCACGTCCGATCCTTCCCGGAGGGCTCTGACCACCTTTGGGTCGATGAGCACTTCGAAAGTCTCCCCATGAGATTCAAATCGGGCCAGGATGGCCTCGTCCAGGCTTACCATTCAGATCACTATTGTTCCTTGAACTTGTCGATGAAGCTCTTTACCTCCTCATTAGAGAGGCGGCGGAATTTTTGATCTTCGAGCACCATTCCGATCTCCACTGTGAGAGGATCGAGGTCATCCTCATCGGTGGCCTTCTTCAAGGCCTTGAGTCCCAGCACCACCGCATCCTCCTTGGTCATGTCGTCCTTGTATTCTTCCTCGAACACATCCATGACCGTGACCCGTCCGGATCCGATGCTGCTGGCCTTGTATGATACCAGTGCCCCACTGGGGTCGGTCTCATACAGATGGCGCCCATCCTCGTCAACGCCAGCTATCAACAAAGCAGTGCCGAATGGACGGTATCCTCCGGATTGCGTTAAGAACTGTTTTAGGTCGCATATCCTCTTGACCAGCGCCTCGATACCTATTTTCTCATCATAGGTTATTTTATGACTCTGCGCTGTGACTCTAGCCTGATCCACGAGTATCCTCGCATCAGCAACGAGACCAGAGGTAGCGCAGCCAACATGCTCATCAATCTTGAAAATCTTCTCAATTGATTTGGGCTCGATTAGGCGGGTAGATATACGCTTATCAACTAACAGAACTACGCCGTCCCTGAATTTAATTCCCACCGTGGTGGTGCCTCGCTTCACAGCCTCCCTGGCATATTCCACCTGGAATAACCTTCCATCAGGGGAGAATTGAGTTATGGCCCTATCAAAGGCCGTCTGTCCTGGCTGCATTCTAACACTTCCTATATCTATACTCTATGCATTGTGCCCAATTATCTCGCCTATATATTAATTATCTCATACTGTGTGGGCTATAGTCTATGCCGACTCGATCAATAGGGCTGCATATTTCTTACGAAGCTTGCGAAGTGTACCGGACGTTTTTAGGGTGCGTAGTCCCGCCACTGAATTAAGCATGTTCACAGTGGCTTTTAGGTGAGGAAGATCGCAACGCACTATGCCGATACTAGTTTCGTACTGTATGAGGCGAGGGGATGGGATGCTATACCCCTTGGCCGTTTCGTTCAGCACGACTATAAGTTCGCTTCGGGTCGCATTCTCCTTGAAACTGATGGCAATGTAACGACGCCGTCCGCGCTTTGATTTGATGACCATCACTCGACGTCCCGGTTACAGCTCGGGACCTAGAAGCCCCTGGCTTCGGACACCGGTTATCACCAGCGTGGTCTTCACCATTCCTTCACAGTCCGGCTCCACGGAGCAGCCCCAGATTATACGCGCGTCGGGGTTGATGCGCTCACTTACCATCGACGCCGCCTTCTCCGCTTCGGAGATGGTCATGTCCGGACCGCCTACCACCCTTATTAGAGCACCTCTTGCCTGAGTGATATCAATATCTCCCAGCAGCGGAGAGTCTAGGGCCTCTTCCATGGCCTCCTCGATTCTCTCGCCCTGTGGACCCTCGGACTCGCCTATGCCTATCATGGCCACACCACCGTCCTGCATTACCGTTAGAATGTCGTTGTAATCCACATTGACCAGGCCGGGCTTGGTGATGACCTCGGTTATGCCTTTGATGGTCTGCATCAGCACCTCGTCGGCCACCCGGAACGCCGCCTCAATCGGCAGCCGTGGGACCAACTCCAACAACCGATCGTTAGGAATCACGATCGTGGTGTCGCAGACCGAACGTAACCGATTGAGTCCCTGGAGGGCATTCTCCATGCGGACGTTGCCTTCGGCGGCGAATGGTAGGGTGACCACTCCAAGGGTCAGCGCCTCCCTTCTCTTGGCCAACTCGGCAACGTATGAAGCGCTGCCAGTGCCTGTGCCCCCGCCCATGCCGGCGGTCACGAAAACGATATGTCGTCCATCGATGAAACGCATGATGTCATCCCTTGCTTCCTCCGCGGCCCGCTGGCCCACATCAGGTATCGCGCCTGCTCCTAGACCACGGGTAAGGGTGCGACCGAGCAGTATCTTGTTCGGTGCTTTGATATCCAGCAGGTGCTTGGCGTCGGTGTTGGCCGCCACCAGGTCCGCGCCCATGACATCTGCTTCATACAGCCGGCGTACGGTGTTAGACCCTCCGCCACCGCAACCAATGATGGAGATCTTCACCCTAAGTGTGTCGACTATCCGTTGGAGCTCGTCGTCGTCGTTCAAAAGCTGCGCCGCAGGAGGCTGTGTGCCACCCGTCATTCCCGTATCGGTGCCGTCAAGTGCCCTATCAATAATTGACTTCATGGCATCCCACCATATCATCGATATTCTGGTGTTGGTATTTAAAAGAATCTAACACCCAGCATTATTGTATTAGACAAAGACGAACTCGGTTTCGCAACAAGGGCACAAGTTATCCTTAGGACCTAACACCCTGCCGCATACCGGGCATATGCTGTCAACTGGAAGGCCGCATGTACAAGCAGTCTCGCCGGGCGCGATCATCTTTCCGCATCGTGGGCATATGATGGTCTCATATCTTTCAAAGGCCTCCCCGCATATAGGGCACACTTCCTCTCCCTCGAAGAGAATGGCATCGCACACCGGGCATCGGAACCGACCAGAATCGTTGACGAATACGGCTCCACAGGCACATCGCTCCTGGCCTATACTGAGTTCCCGCCGACACACCGGACACGAGTTCATGGTTCGCTCTTGGTCATGAGATTCGACCTCCTCCGAGCCCCATATCTGTTTACATTGAGGACAGTAACCAGTACGCTCTAGGCACACTGGGTGATATACATTGCCACACTTGCATTGGGTCCAGTTCATACCTATTTTGATTCTTCCCATGCAGATCTGGCACATCAGCACCTGTTCGCGAGGACCGGTGACGACAGGTGCGGATGGATTCCGAATCCTCCGCCTGTTAGCCGCTTTGCTTCCAACAGTCTGCAACATCTGACGGTAGAATGTCATGTCAAGTGAGCGCGTACCAATCAAGACAAGTACACCCAGACCGAATGTGACGAACACTGATAGGAGGAGCAATACATCCACGACGTTGCCAGAAATAACAGATATATAATCTTGACCCGCTGGTTATCCACAAATGGAACATCCAATAAAAACCGAGAAAAGGTTTTGGATAGCCGATAGTATATATAATAATCGATTTGAAACTCTAATTTGCGGGCACGCTCACCTCTATGAGAGATATATAAAACAGTAACTCCAACTATTGATTTGATTGATTATTTATATTTATAGTTTAAAGCTTCCTTAACTATGGTTATATGCTATTGAAAATATTCAAAAACATAGTACTCATTTCCTGGTAACAAGATCTCCCAAAAAGGCGGGTTTTTACACATGCTATGCTGTTATTAAATGGCTATATCCAGCAACTTGGATGTTAGGGTTCAAATCATCGATTAGAGTGATATCATTCAGGGACAATTCTTATATATGGGGTGGGCCAGCAAATATTGGACCTGTGAGGGATAAACCTTAAACAATAATACCGCGTTGCGGAGATTCAATTCCTAAACGCTAGTGTAGGAAATGGAGGGCATTAGTTTGGAAAAATCGGCATTGGTTATTGGAGGGGGCATTGCGGGCATACAAGCCTCTCTGGATCTGGCTGATCGGGGCATCAAGGTGTTCCTGGTGGAGTCAGAACCAACAATCGGAGGCAAGATGGCCCGATTGGATAAGACATTCCCCACGAATGATTGTTCGGCCTGTATTCTATCACCGAAGATGGCCGACGTTGGAGGTCATCAGAACATCACTGTGCTGAGCTACTCGGAAGTCCTAGGACTTGAAGGGCAGCCAGGTAATTTCAAGGCCAAGATCTTGAAGAAGGCAAGGTACGTTGATGAGGATAAGTGTACTGGATGTGGAGACTGCGTGGCAAAGTGTCCGACCAAGAAAATAACCGATCAGTTCGAGTTCGGTCTAGCCACTCGTAAAGCCATTTTCATACCGCATGCGCAGGCGGTGCCCAGAATCGCGGTTATCGATCCCGATTACTGCAGGTACCTCACTGAGGGCAAGTGCGGTGTATGCATGAAGGTCTGTCAGAGGGGAGCGATCAACTACGAGGATAAGGACAAGATCCTAGATCTCGATGTCGGCGCGGTCATCTGCGCCACCGGATTTGATGTCTGGGATGCCAAGATAGCCTCTGAGTATGGCTATGGAAGGTACCCGAATGTGGTCAATTCCATGGAGTATGAGAGGATTATGTGCGCGTCCGGTCCACTTGAAGGCCATATAGCTAGACCCTCTGATGGTCAGACGCCTAAGAGGATCGCATTCATCCAGTGCGTTGGCAGCCGCAGTGAGAAGAAGGGCTGGAAGCCCTACTGTTCCTCGGTGTGCTGCATGTACGCCATAAAGCAGGCCATCATTGGAATGGAGCACTTAGATGGTGTCAGCACAGACATATTCTTCATGGACATCAGGTCCTATGGGAAGGAATTCGAGGATTACAAGATCCGCGCCGCTGAGGAGTACGACATCGGACTGCATCAGAACGCCCGTGTCGCTTCCATTGACGAGAACCCCATCACTAACAATCTCTACTTAAGGTACAGCGACGGTTCCAATGAGCCGGCGGTGAAGGAGTTCGACCTTGTAGTGCTCTCGGTGGCTCTGAACCCATCAACCATGGGCCAGAAGCTGGCAGGGACGCTTGGCTTCGACCTGAACAAGTATGGATTCTGCGACACGTCGACCTTCGCTCCACTGGAGACCAGCAGGCCTGGTGTATTCGTGACCGGTGCCTTCGCTGCGCCCAAGGACATACCGACGTCCGTGGCCGAGGCCTCTGGATCAGCTGTCAAGGCCGGTGCGCTCATAGCTACCCAGTCTGGTTGGGAGAGAGCAAAGCCCAAGGAGTTCCCGTCAGAGATCGATGTGGAGGGCCAGGAGCCCCGCATTGGGTTCTGGGTATGCTCTTGCGGCATCAACATCGGTTCAACTGTTGATGTGGATTCTGTTCAAGAGTATGCTGCGGGCATGGACAACGTGGTCCTTAGTAGAAAGACCATGTACGCCTGCGCCCAGGACACTCTAGAGGAGATAAAGGAGACCATCAAGGCCGAGAACCTCAATCGCGTAGTCGTAGCTTCTTGCACCCCACGTACCCATGAGCCTTTGTTCCGCAACGCTTGCAAGGAGGCCGGGCTGAACCCCTACCTCTTCGAGCTGGCCAACATCAGGGACCAATGCTCTTGGATCCACATGCACGAGCCGGAGAAGGCCACTAAGAAGGCCAAGGACCTAGTTCGGATGGCCCTTGCCAAGTCACGTTTGCTAGAGCCCCTAGATAAGGGCGTCCTGCCAGTGGCGGGCTCCGCTGTGGTTCTCGGTGGCGGCATAGCTGGCATGACTTCCGCATTGGATATTGCTTCTCAGGGCTATGATGTTCACATAGTGGAAAAGACCGGCGAGCTCGGTGGTAACGCCAAGCGCTTCCACTATATGGAGGACGGCAAGGATGTCAAGTCCTACCTGAACGATCTGATCGACAAGGTCAGGACCAGCGACAAGATCACTGTGCACCTGAACAGTGAGGCTGAGAACATAGAGGGCTTCGTTGGTGCCTTCAAGGTCAAGATCCCCGATGCGGAGATCGATGTCGGTTCCGTCATAGTCGCCGTTGGTGGCTATGAATACAAGCCCACTGAATACAAGTATGGCGCTGATGACCGGGTCATGACCATCTTAGACTTCGAGGAGAAGATGGCCGCTAACCAGTTCAATGGCAAGAATGTGGCCTTTATCTCCTGCGTGGGATCGAGGAACGATGACGCGGTATACTGCAGTAGGGTGTGCTGTTCGTCCGCCCTCCGCAGCGCGATACAGATCAAGGAGGCCGATCCTGAGGCCAATGTCTTCGTGCTGCACAAGGACATAAGGACCTATGGGTTCCGGGAGGAGTATTATCGTCGAGCCAGTGAGCTCGGGGTCAACTTCATTCGCTACCCTGAGGACAAGGAGCCGGTGCTGAACGAAGACTTCACCCTGATGGTCAATGATACCATTCTGGGCGATGATGTCGTCCTCAGCCCTGACGCGCTCATACTGAACGCAGGTATCCGCCCCAATCCTGATAACGAGCAGATTGCCCCAATGCTGAAGATTCCCTTGAGCAAGGATGGATTCTTCTTTGAGGCCCATATGAAGCTCAGGCCGGTCGACTTTGCCACCGAGGGCGTGTTCCTCGCTGGTCTGGCTCACTGGCCGAAGTTCATGGACGAGAGCATCGCCCAAGCCTCCGGTGCCGCATCGAGGGCACTGACCATCATATCTTCGCCGACATATGAGACCGAAGGCGTCATCGCTGCTGTCAATGACGATCTCTGCGATGGTTGCGGTATCTGTGAGGGATGCTGCCCCTATCATGCCATCACCATAGATGATATCGGTGGAGGGCATCTGCGGGCCAATGTCAACGAGGGTCTGTGCAAGGGTTGCGGCTCCTGTGTGGGCGCATGCCCGTCGGGAGCTATGGAACAGAAGGGATTCAAAGGCGCGCAGCTTTACGCCATGATCAAAGCTGCTCTGGAGGAATGAGAATGACAGAGGCAACAGTATCCAAGACCGAAGAGTGGGAGCCTAAGATTCTGGCATTCTGCTGCAACTGGTGTTCGTACGCCGGTGCAGACCTTGCCGGCGTCTCCAGGCGCCAGATGCCCCCTCACTTTCTGGTCATCAGAACCATGTGCTCCGCTAGGGTGGACCCAGAGTTCATCCTCGATGCTTATGCTAAGGGAGCGGACGGCGTCCTGGTGCTGGGATGTCACCCAGCGGACTGCCATTATATCGGTGGTAACTACAGAACGCGAAGGAGGATGGCGCTCTTGGAGATCGTCCTCCAGCAGTACGGGCTCAACCCAGACAGACTAAAGGTGGAGTGGGTCTCTGCTTCCGAGGGTGAGAAGTTCCAGACAACCATCGTGGACTTCACCGAGAGGATAACAGAGCTCGGCCCCAGCCCCCTCAAGGAGGTGCAATAGAATGGAGAAGATAAAGTTCGCCCAATACTGGGGTGCAGCATGTGGTGGGTGTGACGTCGCGCTCCTGGACCTTGACGTAGCCATCCTAGGTGTGGCCGAGATCGCAGATATTGTGTTCTGGCCCATAGCTGTGGACGGCAAGCTCAAAGACATCGAGGCCATGCCAGATAAGTCCATTACCGTCACCCTGTACAACGGTGCAGTTAGGAACTCGGAGAACGAACACGTGGCTAAGCTTCTCAGGCAGAAGTCCGTGGTCATGGTAGCGTTCGGTTCCTGCGCTTGCTTCGGAGGATACCCTGGTCTGGCCAACCTGTACACCGCTGATGAGATCAAGGACTACGTGTATAATGAGATCCCGTCCAACGTG
>JAUVWO010000038.1 GCA_030604065.1 Methanomassiliicoccales archaeon
ACACCTGGGCCAGGTCCTGATATAGCATCGGGTCTCATATGGTGGGCACGGTATAAATTTAATAGTCTGAGAGATTGCTCTGGCCGCGAGGACAAAGCGGGGGCGTGCCCTGCAGTTTGGCGTCGATGCCTATCAGCCGTTCCTTCATCCGTTTCTCTTTGTTTCGAGCCGCATGGTAGTAGGCTTCGTCCATGGTCCCCTTGGTTATGAGCACGTACACCTCGCCGGTATGGTGCCTACCGGTCCTTCCACGCCTTTGAATGGTGCGTATCTCCGAAGCTACTGGCTCGTAGAACACCACTAGGTCGGTAGATGCAATGTCCAGTCCCTCCTCTCCGACCGAGGTTGCCACTAGCACGTTGAACTCTCCTTCTCGGAATCGTCGCAGCACTGATACCTGTTCCTTCTGCTTTAGCCCCTTATCTCCAGAAGATGAGGACTGCCCCACGAGCTTGTTCACCCTAGCCCCGGGGATGCGTGACAGCCGGTCGGCGATCATGTCGCAAGTATCGCGATAATGGGTGAAGACCAACACTCGGGACTCGGGGTGGGATACTATCTGTTGGGACACGATCCCCATGACCCGGGACAGTTTGGGATGCTCTATCCGGCAGTTGGCCAGCATCGAACGGGCATTGATGAACTCAGGGGATCTCACTATTTCCCGGGATGCCTTGGATCCCTCTTTTGACGATGCATCCTGTTCCAGCCTGCCCATGTAACTGCTCAGTGCCGTCACTCCTTGGGTCTGGGCCATTTCCAGCGCATGCCCCATCTTCAGGGCCATGGCCTGAACGCTGAGGGAACGGTACAGCTGATGATTACGCTCGCCAGAGGCCAGTCTGCCCTGTATGGACTGCCCCACATGTAGCAGGTGCTTACGGGTGGGTTGCCACCGCGTCCCCATCACTCCCATGTGTCGGAGCTCCTTGATGTAGCCATCGTATAGCTTCTGCAGCTCACTGATGATGCTTTGTAGCTGGCCCGGTATCTCTACCTCCACCCACCTCACCTTGATATCATGTACATAGGGGGCAACATCGGGATCGTCCTGTGAGCGGACCTCGATATGCTCGACACCGAGGTTGTGGCACACATCCAGGATCTTGGATACGTCACTGCCAGGGGATGCGGTCATGCCCAAGACCAGCCCCGGATCGTCACGGTACGCCTCACCGACCTTGACGTAGGCATAGTTGCCAACGGCCCGGTGGGCCTCGTCGAATATTATAAGCCCAATGTCCCTGAGCGAGATACGCTCGTTCCTGAGGTCATTGGCTATCACTTGGGGAGTGGAGACGATCAGATCGTTCTCGATGAACAGCACCTCGCGCTCCTCGGGTGAGATCGAACCGTTCAGTGAGACTATGCTAGTGCCCATCAGGGCGGAGGAGAAGAACATGTGATGTTGCTCCACCAAGGGCTTGGTGGGAGCCATCATGAGCACTTTCTTCCCAGACTGCAGTATCGGGGCCATCACTAGCAATGCGACCACTGTCTTCCCCATGCCTGTGGGTAATACCACCAGTGAGGGGGTTTCCAGGCAGATGTTGGCGACAGCTCGCTGATATTCCCTCTCCTCGATCAGATCAGGGTTGATGAGGGGATGATGGACAAACACGTAGCAATAATATGAGAGGGGATAGAAAAAGGATGCTGGTCGGGAACCGAAACTAATGGCACCCGGAGCAGGAATCGCCGCACGATGATGCGTTGGGATTCTTTACGATCAGACCAGCGGCCTCAGTGGTCTCGATGTACTCGATGATGCAGTCCTTGAGCATGTCGGACGCATCTTCGTCATAGTACAATGAGTAACCGTCCTTGACCTCCTCGATGTCGTCATCCTCCTTCGCCTCTTGGAAGGCCATACCGAACTGGGGTCCTGAGCAGCCCATGCCAGCTACATACACCTTGATGCCGTGGCCCTGCTTCTCGTTATCGACCAAGAGCTGATTGATGAAACCAGATGCCTCTACTGTCACCTCTACCATGGTATCTCCAGCGGGCCCATTAATAAGAGGGATATATTACCGTTTGCCTCTAACATTTGGGTAATGTGGCGGCAGAGGATCATAACATCGAAGCTGTCATCAATTGTGGCTATTCTGTTTTCAGTGGATGGAGGATCAATGGAGATATCGTTGTGGACGGTGAAGTGCTCAGTGGAACGTCCAGGCCCTCTCCCTGATCCATGCGTTCCTTCACAGTTACTGATAATAGGTGGTGCGTTTGTCGATCATGGCGATCTCAAGGCGAAGATGGTTGCACCTAGCTCCATCGGGAATGTCCTGTTCAACATTCATCGGTTCGCTCTTTGGACCATAATTATGGTCGACCCAATGATCGATATGGACGATGCGTTTTTCGATTATTATTTACATTCAAGAGGTAAATTAAAACTATTGATATGGGAGATATAGCCCGGCATCGGTGTTCTCGATGCGCCTGGAATGCGCAGGATTGATATGATGACCGAACAGGCATTGAGAATGTATTTTCAGATGGCGGGCGTGGATCACGGTTACGGCCAGGTCGATGCCAGGTATTCTCCGTTCAAGGAGTTCAAGGTGCAGTGGCAGCGTGGAAAAGGCAGGGCGGACTTCCAGGTGTCGGACTATCTGGATGGAGCAGAGGACGACGTGGTACGGGACTTTGCCTATGCCTTGATGGACAGGGTGACATCCGGCGGCGGTAGCGATCCCTATCCGCCAAGGTTGCGCCAGTGGATGGCTTCTCCCTCCTTCGTTCACAGGAACCAATCCACCTACGTGCGTAGGAGTCGTAATATACGACGCACGCCAGAGGGGGAACGTCTCGATCTCAGGGAAGCATACGACAGGCTGGAGGGCATGGGACTGGTCAAGAAGGATCTTGAAGCATACCTGACCTGGACGTCCCAGCCGAACATCAGGCGGGTGGGCTATTGCAGTGTGCTTATGAAGGTCATCGCCATAAGTTCGGCCCTGGACCAAGATGATGTGCCCCGTTTCGTGTCCGACTACGTTCTCTACCATGAGCTGCTGCACTTGTCATCGGGGATGGATCCGCAGGCCATGAGACATGGTCCTGAGTTCAGAAGGATGGAGAGGATGCATCCGGACTGGAGGGATGCGGAGGACTGGCTGAGGCGCATTGCTTCGAGGAGGATGTAGGTATATACGGCGAGGAGCATAGTCATGGTCATGGACAAGGGCGTTTTCGTTGCCGACCTCAGTGACGGGGACCAGGTCCGGGGATTGTTCGCGGTCCGGGAGAGGAGGCAGGTAAGGGAGTACAAGTTCGGTACAATGTTCGACCTGAGGGTTTCCGATCGCACCGGGAGGGTTGACGTCTATTTCTTCGGTGGCAGGGACGAGCGTTCGGTGCAGGAACTCTTTGATTCTATCCATGAAGGTGACGTGATCGAGGTGACTGGCTCTGCTAGCTTGTATAAGGATTCAATGAGGATAACCGTCGATCCAGATGGTGGTGCGATCCAGAGAGTGGAGAGTTTTTCGATCGATGACTTCATTGCTCATAGCCTCAAGGACGTGGATCGAATGATGTCGCGGATCAACCAACACATCCGCTCCATAGCCGATCCCGACATCAGCCGCCTGCTGGCCGCTATATTTTCTGATGAGGCCTTCGTAAGCTGGTTCAGGGAATGTCCGGCCTCCATGGAGTTACATGCCAACTGGATCGGCGGCCTTCTGGAGCACACCTTGAATGTAGCCGATACATGCATGGCCTTGGCAGTCCAGCACCCCGAGATGGATCGCGACCTGCTGTTGGCGGGGGCGATAGTCCATGACCTTGGCAAGTTGCAGGAGTATCAGCTCGGGACCAGCATCAAGCTCACCGACGAGGGGGTGCTCTTAGGGCACATTCACTTGGGGGCCGAGATGGTGTCCCGAAGGTGTGAGGAGCTGAAGGTGCCGGAGCGGATCCGATGGAAGCTGACCCACATGGTCCTGAGTTCGCATGGTAGATTGGAATATGGGTCGCCTCGTATCCCACAGTTCGCCGAGGCCTTCGCCTTGCATATGGCTGATGACGCCGATGCCAAGGTGGAGCAGTATCTGCGGATCAAGAACGAGTCCGCAAGGCAAGAGGGACACACCTGGAACCGTAGACTGGGCCAAATATATCTGGGATGATTGTCCCCCGGCCTAAACAAGTGACCTCATCGAAGGGCATTCGCCCCACTCAGGACTCTGACCCGGCCAGGGGTTTTTGTCGTGCCCCGGGGTTGTCCTCCGGTCATCGCGCGAAATCACATCACATCTCCCGCAGGGACCCAATACGCGGCACTGTATGCCCCACGGTCCATGCGGGATCACCGATCACCCGCCTCCGCCTTGGGGCGAATGGCACTACCGCTTAGGGGTTGATAAGCATTGCCCACGGTACATGCGCTCTGGTACGTGAATGGTGAACCTGGCCCCCTTGCCTGGTTGACCAACCTCCTTGATGGTCATTCCAGTGATGCCCAGTATCTCCCTGACCAGGTGCAGGCCGTATCCATAGTTGCGCCCGTATCCATGGTTGAATATCAGCTCTTTCTCCTCACTCTTGATGCCGACCCCATCATCTTGGAACACAATGCTCACCCCCGTATCGTTCTCTATGCATACCCTGATAAGGGTGATCCCCTCACCATGATCGATCGAATTGGACATGATGTTCATGAAGGCTTTTTCCACTAGAGGGTCGGCGAGGATCTCCAGATCGCTGGTCTCTACTCGAAGCTCCACATTGGTGAGCTGAAGTTGGCCCCCCAGGTCTCTTACCATGGATGCAACATCGACCCACATGGGTTTTTCCTGTCCCATCATCTCGTATTCTCTGTTGAAGTCCAGTTGCCGTTGGATCTTGTTGGCAGCCTTGGTGAGTTTGTCGATGTACCGCTTCACTTTCTCGGGATCGCTCTGTCCGGTCATCAGGCCTAGGTATCCCTTTATCACCGCAACCTGATTGAGTATGTCATGCCTGGTGACGTGACCTAGCAATGTGGTCTTATGATGGGCAAGCTCCAGATCCCTATTGGATTGGAGGCGATCCTGGACGTTACCCATGACCTCCCCAAAGAGGCTCATTAGTGACAGTTCGGGGGCCTCCCAATCCTTTGGTATACTCTCTGTCTCGAAGCAGGTGACCCCAGTGACCACTCCGTGACGTTTTATGGGAAGGAGAACCATTGTACGGAAATTATGTGTTATCAGGAATCCCTTCAGCGGATCGTCCGGTTCGATATCCTCCCGATCGATGCAGATGGGTGAGTTCAGGGTCAGCAGCCCATTCCAAGGCCTGTTGCCCATATACTGGATCCTTTTGATACATGGGTCGTCGTCACTGCGGATCGACCATGAATTGATGAGTTCCATTCTCTTTGATTCCCAGTCGATGGTCAGTACCTGGGCCCGGTCCACACCGAGGACCTGGGCCACGCTGCCCAATGCCACTCCAACACCGCTTTCCAGGCCATCTGCTGATGAGGGGTTGATGAACTCGATCCCCACCTCGTTGATGACCTTTTCTAGCTCCATACGCCGCTGCATGCTGCGTTCGTAGGCCTTCCTGTCGGTGATGTCCCGCAGGTTGACGATGAACTTACTGCCCCCCTCATCCCTGAGGGCGGAGGAGATCAGTTCGAAGCATTTTTCACCTTTAGGTGTGGGGACGCGCACCTCGCAACTCGCTTTACCGCTCTTGTCATCAATGCTGTTTCTAAAGGTATCGAGGACAATATCCTTATCATCAGGAATGACCAGTCCTGATAGGGGCCGTCCCATAAGTGAACCAGGGGGAATCGATAGTACCTTGGTCGCCGAAGGTCCGATGTAGTCTATATCGCCATCATCACCGACCAGGGCGACCACGTCTGAAATGTTCTCGATGAGGTAACGGAATCTCCGGGTGTTGTATATGAGCGCGGTTTCGGCATTCCGGTTCTTGACCGCCTGCCTAATGGTGCTGGCAAGCACTGCGAACAGTGACTCCGAGTCCCCGCCTTTCTTGATGTAGAAGTCTGCCCCGATGTTCAAGGCGTTTATGGCGACCTCCTCGCGCCCCCTTCCTGTGAACAGTATGAACGGGACATCTTGATCCTTGGCCCGCACCTGTTCCAGAAAGCCGATGCCGTCCATGTTCGGCATCTGGTAGTCGGAGACTATCACATCGAAGTTGTCATGCTCGAACGTCTCCAAGGCGGCTTTAGCGGAGGTCTCTGTGGTCACTTTGAAACCCTCGCGACGCTCTAACATGATCTTTGTGATCTCAAGGAGATCCTTCTCGTCGTCAACATAGAGGACCCGGATTATTTTCTCAACCTCTCTTATCTGATTGTCATCATTATAATATAACTTTTGATACCAGTCAGCAGAATGGCTTCAATGGGGGGCCAAAATAGATATAGGGATCCAGACGCTAGCTTTCTTGAGCTGGATGAAAGGTCTATTCCAACCACGGTCGATCGCCGTTGTCGGGGCATCGAGGGATGAGGCGAAGGTGGGCCACATCATCTTGCGAAACCTTATGGAGGCCGGGTTCGAGGGAAAACTTTACGCGGTGAACCCCGGTCTCGACAGCGTTCTTGGAGTAACATCGTATTCTCTGGTCGAGGATGTCCCTGACCCCCTTGATCTTGTGGTAGTGGCCGTCCCCGCTCGCTTCGTTCCAGATGTCATGGAATCGGCGGGCAGGGCGGGTGTGACTCATGCCATCATCATCTCTGCGGGCTTTCGTGAGATCGGGGTTGAGGGGGCTGCGCTTGAGGGCCGGGTCAGGGAGATCGCCCTGGCATGCGGCATCAGGGTCGTGGGTCCGAACTGTTTCGGGGTCATCAACCCCTATCACAGTCTTAATGCGACGTTCACATCGCTGTATCCCGCAGCGGGCGGGATAGGGTTCATATCCCAGTCGGGGGCAGTTGGATCCACGCTCCTTGACTGGTCCAGGGAGGTGAATGCTGGTTTCTCGGCGTTCGTGTCCGTGGGCAACAAGATGGATCTGGTAGAGGCCGACCTCCTCCCCTACCTACGGGATGATCCGAACACCAAAGTGGTAGGGCTGTACATAGAGGGTATCACCGACGGTCGCAGGTTCATGGACGAGGTGACACAGACGGTCAGGGATAAGCCGGTCATAGCTCTCAAATCGGGAAGGACAACCACTGGATCAAGGGCGGCGTCCTCGCATACTGGTGCCATATCGGGGGAGGACGATGTCTACCAGGCGGCGCTGGAGCAGATGGGGGCCATACGGTCGTCAACGCTGGACGACATGTTCGACCTGCTCCAACTGTTCTCGGTCATGCCCTTGCCGGAGGGCGATGGTCTGGCCATTGTGACCAATTCCGGAGGTCTGGGGGTCATGG
The DNA here is from genome assembly GCA_030604065.1 of Methanomassiliicoccales archaeon. Taxonomy (GTDB): domain Archaea; phylum Thermoplasmatota; class Thermoplasmata; order Methanomassiliicoccales; family JAUVWO01; genus JAUVWO01. The sequence continues at coordinate 7,361 of JAUVWO010000038.1, forward strand.
CCGCTGACGCCTGCAGCGATAGCGGTATGCGACTCGCCAGATTGGACCATTCCACGGTGACCAGGTTGAGGACCATCCTGCCCGAGGCCGCCAGCACTTTCAATCCCATCGACGTCCTAGGCGATGCCAACGTGGAGTGCCTATCTCACACCATTGATATCGTTCTGGAAGATCCCAATGTCCATGCCCTTGTGGTCCTCACCGCACCGGTGGACATGGTCGACATCGATGCCTTTGCGTCCACGGTGGCGGAGAGGGCCGTGACCGCGACCAAGCCTATGGTGGCGGCCTTCGTGGGGGGCAAGGAATGTCAGCGGGCAAGGAAGGTGCTCTATAAGGCTCGTGTGCCAAGCTACGAAACCCCAGATCGGGCGGTTCGGGCCCTTGGAGCCATGGCGGCCTACGTTCGCTCAAGGTCTATGTTGGAGGGAACTCCTTTGAGTGCGTCAGGGGATAGGGAGCTTGCATCCAGGATCATAAGGAAGGCCCTCGCCGCCGGTCGTCATTCGTTATCGGAAGCAGAGGGCAAGGAGCTTCTGCAAGCCTACGGAGTGGCGGTGCCGCAGGAGGCGGTGGCGCGTTCTGTTGAAGAAGCCATGTCTATAGCTGAGCGGATCGGCTACCCTGTGGCCATGAAGATAGCCTCACCGGATATCCAGCACAAGACAGATATTGGCGGCGTGGCACTTGATGTGCTTGACCGCCGGGGGCTTGAGGCATGCTATGGAAACATATTGTCCCGGGCCAGACGGAACGCTCCTGGGGCTCGGATAGATGGCATATCGATACAGTCCATGGCCAGAGGTAGGGAGGTGTTGATATCTGCGATAAGAGACCCACAGTTCGGTGTGGTGCTGTCATTCGGTATGGGTGGCATCTTCGTAGAGGTGTTGAAGGACGTGACCCGTAGAGTAGTTCCTTTGACCGAAAAGGACGTGAATGAGATGATCCGATCAATCCGCTCGTACCCCCTACTCGCTGGGGCCCGTGGAAGGAGGCCCGCTGACCTGGTGTGCCTGAAAGAACTTATGGCGACAGTGGCCGTCATGGCCGTGGAGAACCCGGAGCTCATGGAGTTAGAGGTCAACCCGGTGATGGTCGGCGAAGAGGGTCAGGGTTGCATTGCGGTGGATGCCCTGGTGACTTTGAGGGGGGATATGTAATGAAGACGCTGTACTTGGGATCGGTTATGGAGCGATCGGGGAAGACCACGGTCTCTCTAGGACTTGCATGCAATGGCCCAGGAAAGATCGGTTACTATAAGCCGTTCAGGGAGAACCTAATGAGCGTGGCTGGCAGGACGGTCGACCAGGATGCCTACCTGATGGAGAGGACGATGGGTACAGGGAGAGCCGAGGATCTGGCCCCTTGCACCTATGACCTCTTCGACCCGGTGGACATGGGCCAGGTGGTGGAAGGTTTCGAGTTGGTTTCCAAGGGCCGGGATCATATGCTGGTCGAGGGTACCCGGGACATTACCACTGGATATATGAACGAGGTCTCAGGGCTGGCCATATCCTCTCGGCTCAATGCGGACGTGATCCTTGTGGCGCCTTATACGCACAAGGCCCTGGATCGAGTCATCATGTTCGCCCAGTTATGTCGATATGATGGTCTGAGGCTCAAAGGGGTCATCCTGAACGCCTGCGACGATGATCGGGCCACGGAAATGTTGGAGAACAAGGGGATCGCCGTTCTCGGTCGGATACCGACCTCATCACGGTTGAAGGAATTCACAGTGTCCGAGGTCGTCGAGGCGCTGGATGCGGAGGTGATGGTGGGGGGCGATCTTGATCGTCCGGTCCAGGAGGTCATGGTGGCGGCCATGAGTCCGGCCACCGCCATGCGGCATATGCGGCTGGTGCGTGGGAAGGCGGTTCTCACTGGAGGCGACAGGACCGACGTGCAGATGGTGGCGCTGGACACCGACACAGCCTGTCTGGTCCTCACCGGTGGCCAGAGGCCCGCCTCCATGGTGGTCTCCAAGGCTTACGACCGTGGTATCCCATTGCTGCTCACCAATCATCAGACCATAGACGCTGCTGAACTGGTCGATAATCTAATCGCCCGCCTAGATCCCGATGACCAGGACAAGGTGGAGCTGGTCTCCCGTCTGGTGAGGGATAATGTGGACATCGATGCGGTTTGGGATCGATCATAGGCGTTCCATTAATGAAACGTACCTGCGCTTCTGTGGGATCGAGAGCTCCCCGTCCGGCTTCCGGGGGACGAAGATCTTGAACATGGCATTCCCATTCAGGTCATAGAACTGGATGCTGAACGACTCCCGGCCGAGGGATTCCTGGGTGACGAAGAACACTGCCCCTAGCTCCGAGATCTTGATATGGGCGCTGAGATCGGGCGACATCAGGTTGTAATACCTTTTACCCATTGCCCCCTTGGGCACCGGTCCCCTGACCTCCATCATGGCGCTGTCGCTCTTGACGATCAGTACCATGTCCCCCCAGTCCGGGACATCCTCCATCACTTTGAAGAAGCGGTCCACATCGAGGCGTTTGAAAGCGGTCTCAGGAAGGCACTCGATGACGATCTGCTCAGGCACCCCAAGCTTCCGCGATAGGTCCAGGGATGAGTGGTAGCGATTGGTCCGGATCTCCTCCAATACCCTGTCTCGAACGACGGCGACATCCACGCTCATGATTCGAAATATGTTGCGGCAGACTACTTATCGTTTGACGTCAGACGTCCAGGGCCGCATGGCTGCGCCCGTCATCTGATTCCCGCACCATTATCACGTGGCCCATGAGGTCCTTGACATCCTCAATATGGGTGATCAGGAAGATCTGACGGAAGTGGCGGGATAGGTGGTTCAAGGTCTCCATGACGTTCCTCTTCCGGGTCTGGTCCAGTGATCCGAATATCTCGTCCAGCATAAGGAGGTTGATGTCGCTGCCGCTTCTGTCTGCTATGACTCGAGAGATCGCGAGTCGAAGGCAGAGGTTGGCCAGGTCACTCTCTCCTCCAGAGAATCTGGCCAATGGGTGGAGGGCGCCTCCATCGTACACTGAGACGTCGTACTCCTCGTTCAGCAGGAGCCCGCCGTATCGGGCGTCGGTCATCTCTACGAATAGCTCCGAGGCTATACGCGACAGCGATGGGACGATGCGGGCCATGATGCTATCTTTGAAGTCCCGCATCGCTTGGGATAACGTCTGCAATCTCTGGAGCCGCATGCGTCCGCGGCGAGACCCATCCTCCAGCGTACCCAGTCTGGCCAGTTGCTCGTCCAGGGACGCGAGCCGAGCCATATCCACCTCGCGACGTGAGCGTAATGCGTAGAGTTCAATACGATCGGCGTCCCTTCGTTGTACCAATTCATCATGGTTCGACCGAGAGTCTTTGAGCGCGTTCTCGTCGAATCCTATCTCAGAGATATCGACCTCGAGCTTCCCGATCTCAGTTTCCAGGGTCGCTATCTTCTGATGCAGCGACGAAACCTCACGGACCAGCTCTGGAAGCCGTGTCAGTTCAGTGCTCAGTATGGTGTGGCGCTCGGCGCGGGGGACAAGCTCTTCCATCCTTCCCATTATCTGGGCATAGCCCTCCTCTGAGAACATGGGTTCGCCCATGGAACCCACTTCCTCGTCCAAGGCGCTCATTTTGTCCATTATGGCATCTCTGTGCTTTTCCCTCTCTTTGATCGAGAATCGTATGCGTCCCACAGCGAGCGCCTCCTCCTGCAGCTGGGACCTACGATCCAGCAACGCTTCTCGTCGTACCCCCAGTTTCTCGACAGGGTCTTCCCGGGTGGCGATCCGATCACGCAATGAGGTCAGCTCCTCATTCAACCCGCTCTCTTGCACTGACAGCTTGGCCAAGAGTCCGTCGTGGTGATGTCCCAGAGGACGTTCGCACATGGGGCAGAGGCTATCTGGTCCCAATGAAGCCACATCCGTCCTATGGCCAGCGACCTCGCCCATCTCGGAGACCTTCTGGGTGATCTCGACCCGCATGGCGGCGATGATCTCCCGGAGTTCGCCGATCTCGGAGTCGGTGGCGGTCAAGCTTTCCTCCACTGCCCCTAGTCGATCCTCATCGAATAGGCTCACCTCAAGTCTCTCTCTGTCATCCGCCAGCTCGTTATCCAGTTCCCAGAGCCTTCCACGAGCCTCCTCCAGCCGTTTGAGGGTGCCCTTCCTTTGCTCGTAAAGGCGCATCTGGGCATCCATATTCCGTTTCACCGATACCAGCCGACCGTACTCTTCGCTGTCATGGAACAGCTGGGCGAGCTCCTCCTTTCTGCCCTCCAGCCTTTCGATCTCGGTGACCAGTCTGCGCAGATGGTCTCTGGTCGCCTCCAGTGTGGAACGTCGCTCGATGGTCGTCCTTTGAAGCTCTCGATGGTTGCGTTCCAGTCCCCCCATCGTTTCGATCGCGATCCTCGATGCATCGACATTGAGGTCCAGGCCCTCCAGCCCCTTCTCCGCATCGGCTATGGTGGATCCCAGGCCCCTGAGGCGTTCCGCCACCTCGCTCCTTTCATCCTTGAGCCGGTCGGAGGTCAACCCACCGCCCTCGTCTCGAAGAGACGTTTCCAGCCCCTTCAGTTCATTGGAGAGCTCGCGGGCGTCCCCGTCAATGTCGGACACTACCCGATCCAATACATCGACGTCAAGGAGCCTGAGGACGAGTCTCTTCCTTTCGTGGGGCCTGAGGGTCGAGAGGGAGTCCAGGTCCTTCTGTTTCGCATAGACGGATATAAGGAACGCTTTGTGGTCCATCCCCATCCTGGCGATTATCGCCTGGGTCACAGCACGGTCCCCCTCTGCTTCCAGATGGTCGTTGACCGAGAGGCTGGCTCGCATGCTCAGTCCCCGCCCTCTCATGGTTCTCTCCAACAGATAGCTGTCCCCTTCAAGATCGAACTCCAGTTTGACCGAGCACTCATCGTTGTCGCCAGCGAACGAGGACCTGATGCCGTCCTTGCCCGTCCGCACTATCTGTGACTCGTTGCCGTACAATGCCCACGATATCGACTCGATCAATGAGGACTTGCCCGATCCATTGGTTCCGACGATACCGACGACGCCTTCAGGGAATTCCAGCCGACAGTCTTCGAATCGCCGGTAGTTGTGCAGCTCTAGGTACTTGAGCCTCATTCGCCCAGCTCCCGTTCTATGTAGTCAAGGCCAAGATCCCTAAGGTCCCCCTTGGGCATCGCCCCCACTGGATACCGTTCCAAGAACGATACGAATTCCTTCTGGATGGAGTCCATCGCCCCTGTAGATTGGACCGAGGCCCTTTCGTCCATCACGTCCAATCTGGCCTCGAAGTGCAGGCATCCCGCGGTCATCTCCTTC
>JAUVWO010000033.1 GCA_030604065.1 Methanomassiliicoccales archaeon
ACGAGTGTCGGAGAACCCAGCGGGCATGTTGGAACCATACCAGGGATCTAGAGCGGTCGTGTACAGCGAGTAGGAAGTAAGCCAGTTGATGGCGGGGAAGTGCCTCCTCTCCCTAAGCTTGGTGTCAAGGGCCCAGAACACGCGTACTATCCTGAGGGTGTTCTGGGTGACGGGCTCGCTCAGGTCTCCGCCCGGCGGCGACACGGCACCGATGACGGAAATGGAGCCTTCCTGTTCGTTCAAGGTCACGACACGACCGGCACGCTCATAGAACTCGGACAGCCTAGCGGACAGATACGCAGGGTATCCCTCCTCACCGGGCATCTCCTCAAGACGGGACGATATCTCTCTCATGGCCTCGGCCCACCGGGAGGTGGAGTCGGCCATCAGCGAGACGTCGTATCCCATGTCACGATAGTACTCAGCCAGGGTCATGCCGGTGTAAACGGACGCCTCTCTGGCAGCCACGGGCATGTTGGACGTGTTGGCTATCAGTACCGTACGACCCATCAGCGGTTTACCGGTCTTGGGGTCCTCGAGCTCCGGGAACTCGGTGAGCACCTCGGTCATCTCGTTGCCGCGCTCGCCGCAACCAATGTAGACCACGATCTCCGCGTCAGACCACTTGGCCAGCTGCTGCTGGGTCACGGTCTTGCCAGTGCCAAACCCGCCAGGGATGGCAGCGGTCCCGCCCTTGGACAGGGGGAACACTGTGTCCAACACCCTCTGGCCGGTGACCAGGGGCACATCCGGCATGAGCTTCTTGTCCACTGGCCTCGGTACCCTCACGGGCCACTTCTGCATCAGCTGCACCTCGGTGCCGCCGATGACGGCCACGGTCTCCTCGACAGTGAACTCGCCAGCGTTGATGTCTTCCACGATGCCGGAGTCGGTGGGGGGCACCATTATCCTGTGCTCCATCCATTGCTCTGGTACGGTGCCCAGGATGGTCCCGGGACCGACCTCGTCTCCCTTGTTGACAACAGGTGTGAACTTCCACTTCGCCGCCCGGTCGAGACCGGGGGCGGATACTCCTCTCTCGATGTAGTCGCCCATCTTGTCCTTCAGAACGGGCAACGGCCTCTGGATGCCGTCATAGACACTGGTTAGAAGACCAGGACCGAGCTCTGCGACAAGGGGCTGACCAGTGTTGATGACCGGTTCACCAGGCCTTACGCCAGAGGTGTCCTCATAGACCTGAATAATGGTCTTGTCACCGACGATCTTGATGACCTCGCCCATGAGCTTCTCATCGCCGATCTGGACGACGTCATACATCCGAGGAGAGATTCCAGTAGCCGTCACAACGGGTCCTGCCACCCTGTAGATTTCTCCCACGTCTGCCATATCATTCCCTCTCAGTTCTTATACAAATCAACGCCAATCGCTCTCTTGACCTTCTCACGAAGATCGCTCTCATCCTTTCCGACCGGTACTACGACCGGGGATATGCTATCCAGCGCCTTGTTACGGACACCGATGCTTAGTTTGTTCAGGTCAGAGGAGTCAACAGTGAGTATGCCTATGCTCTCGTCTTCGAGCAGCTTCGTCATTGCGACCTCGTAATCCTCTGGTTCGGCGGTGTAAACCCTCTTTATCCCCGCCAATCTGAAACCAAGCACGAACTCTTCACTTCCAAGTACCGCCATGTCCATCATATCACCAGCAGGCTCTTGATAGTCCCAGGATCCAGCCCGGACTCCTTGCCCCGGGCGATTATCCTGATGTTGTCGACCTCGGTCTTCTTCCTGATCATGTAGTCCACTATCGGCAAGACCGACAGTGGGTGCAGGCGGGAGAACTTGTTCGCCTCACGGATGTGGACGCGCTTCAATTGGGCCATCACCGTCACTAGTGAACCTGTGTCCTTGGCCACTTCCAGGCCGCCCTTGATGTCTGAGAAGAAGGTGACAGTAGACAATTCCCTTACCATATGGTCAAAGTCCTCAGATTGAGCCAACTTGGTCAGGCTACTGACATCCAGTTCCTTGCCGCCCTCAATGAAGTACTTGCAAATATCCTCTCCGGACACGGACTCCATCTTGAGCTTGAACAGTGTGCCGAGGTTGATCACGTCTATCTCCCTCTCTATGAAGGAGCGGAACATCCTTTTGGGTCTGTTCGAAGGCCTAACGCTCTTAAGAAGGTCCCTGTAGTATTTCCTGTCAAGGACATCCTCGATAGCCCCCACGGTGCCACAGGTGCTAAGCTCCTCCTTGCATGTCTCCGGCAGCTGGAACTCCCCATCCTCCTCGATCCTCTCTATGATGTCCTCGACCGTCTCCAAGGATGCTAGCTCGGTCAGGTATTCGGAGCTCAGCTCGCCTGCGACCACAAGGTCCTCATTGATCTCCTCAAGGCTGGCCCCATAGGTCCTGCCCCGAAGGATCGTCTTGAGGTTCCACACATCCCAGTATCTCAAATATGCCCCGATCATGTCATGTAGTTCTCCTTTGGACATGTTGAGGATCTGTTTGTAGATACGCGCTAGATTCATATAGGTGGCCATCTCGACGAGGTTGACCCCATGGTATTTGGAAGCCAGCTCGGCCATTTCCACTTTATAGGATGTCTCGCCCATGAACCTGCTGACCTCTACGAGCTCCATGCTGATCAACTTGGGATACACGTCCTTGGTGATGAACTGGCTCTTCTTCGCCTTCACCCTCGTAGTCAGGTACGAGTAGTTGCCCTTGTTTTTCCAAACAAATCCCATAGGTTCTCACCCAAAGAGAATCTCTGAAATGGTCTTCAGCTCGTTCTCCCAGATCCCATCGAGCATGGTCCTGAAACCATAGTCGATCCTGATGGTCCCATCCATGTTCTCCATGACCAGCCCCCCTTTCATGTCGGGCTCCTCCACAGCGGTTATGCCTGCTATGCCTTCTAGGAGCTGAGCGTCATCCTGGGGGCAATAGACCGTAAGTTGGTCCATGACCTCCTGAGCACTCTCCACCATCGAACGGTAGATCTCCCTTTTCTTCTCATTGGACATTGAGCACAGCCGCTCCACGGTTGCCTCGAAGGCCAGATCAAGTATCTCCTTCTTCTTGGCCAGCACGATCTTCTTTGCCTCCAGCTCTACGGAAGATGTCTCCTGGCATCGGAGACGCCTAACGGTCTCGTTGAGTTCTATCTCCTCTCTCTTTCGGATATCCGACACCGTCGCCTTCGCCTCATCTAGTATAGATTGCCGCTGGGACTCGGTTTCAGCCAACTTGATGTTGGCCTCTGCCTTTGCGGAGTTGACGATATCATCGATTACCTTGTCCAATACCATTGACCGGCCTCGTTCTCAACTAAATGATGATCCAACTCAAGCGCCCATTTGGGTCCACAGCAAGATAGCAAGCACCAGTCCGAAGATAACAATGGTCTCGGGGATAACTGTCAGTATAAGACCATTGCCAAAGAGCGACTTGTCCTCAGCCATGGCGCCCACGGCAGCGGAACCGATCTCCTTCTCTGCCCAAGCAGATGCGAAACCCGTTGTTGCGATCGCTATGCACGCTGCAATTGCTATTATTCCGTCGTCAGCCATTTTCTATGCCTCCATTTTTTCAGTATGCTCTCTAATCATTCTCAATGGACTATAAGGCAGCCCACCACCCTTAAAGAATTTACCGAAGAACTCGACGTACTGCAACCTAGCGGAATGCAGACCCGCCGAAACGATCGCCAACATCCAGATCGTCATGTGACCCGCAAGGAACACTAGAAGACCCAGAAGGAGGTTGACGGTCCCGCCACTTCCTCCGATCATCTCAATGGCGATGAAATTGAAAGCAAAGGCCATGCCAGCCTTGGACATGCCAATGGCGGCTAGCCTAGTATATGAAAGAACGTTCGTCATCATACCGAACAGTTCCATCAATGCGGTGCCTCCCTCACCCTTCATGAGCATGACCATGCCCAGTAAAAGCACGGGGATACCAGCGTACAGGGCCCAGGTTCCCAGAAAGTATGGGGTCTCGATCAGTATCATGTAGGCTATACCAAGCACACCCAAAATACCACCTAACAGGATGAGCATCCAGCCCCCCTTCTCAAGTACGGCATGCTTGAGCCCATGCCTGAGCTTGACGTTGTAGAATCCGACCATCAGCCCCAGCATCAGGTGAGCGAAGCCCAACCAGCAGGTGAAATACAGCAGGATCTCAACGTCCCCGAGCTTGCTGTAGGTCTCCCACGGGAATAACGCAAAGTCGTGGGTGACGTTGATGCCCAGAAGCGTGTTCCAGGCCAAGTGCCCCTCGGTGGATATGAAATGAATGCCCAACATCTCCGCGAAGAAGAACGTTCCGAAGAAGAATGCCCACAACCCTCCAAAGAACAGCATAGTGGATATGGTTCTCCATTCATTGGACGTGCACTTCTTAAGTCCTACGGCGCCGAGGACGATGAAAGGTATGGCATAGCCAATGTCGCCCACCATGAAGCCGAAGAAGAATGGGAACGTCCATGCGAATATGGAAGATGGGTCCACCTCGTTGTACTTCGGCCTGGATATCAATGTCACCAGATACTCGAAAAGACTCCCCATACGACCGTTCCTTAGGTTGATCGGCGCCTCGTTGAATCGGGAGTCCTCCTCATCCTCTGCATGATCGTGCTCGGTGCGATCCTTGACCTCAAGCACCTCAAGATGCACGTTGGACTCAGTACCGTCCTCTAAGAGCTTAGCCAGCTTTTCCACCTCATCGGTGGGCACCCAGGCATCTATGAAGAACGCATGGCTTGTAGACCCGAGGCGCAGCGGAAGCTCCGCCCGATCCACCTGGTTGCTAAGCTCCTCATCAGTGGCTATCAGGAAGCCTATGTGCTTCTCACGCACACCGACGAGATCGGTCTCCGCCGAGGATATCTGCTCCTCAAGCTGCGCCATCTCCTCGTCGATCCCGATCATCATCTCCGAGGGCAGCCCCTCGCCCCTGAGCGCGGCTATCTCCATGAAGCCAGCATCTGCTAGGACGCGGGTCGTCTCCTCCGCGTCCTTTCTTGCCACGAACACGGCCACCATGTGCCCGTCATCGCCCATGATGACCTCGGCCTGTCCGACCTTGGCCATGAGCGAGGGTGTCGGGTCGACCCTCACCGTGCCGGTGAATACAGCCAAAGACTCGTAGCCTCTGTACATATCCAACGACAGCGGGATGTGGGTGAACGGTTCCAACTCCCTCTTATTCAGCTGAAGGTCACTTAGGCGTTCCTGGGATTGGTTCCGGTGCTCGATAATATCGCTGATCTCATTCTCCAGCTTCTCGATGGCGTTGCCATCGATCTCCTGGGATAGTTTGCTCAGGGGATATCGTTCCTCCAATAGCTCCTCTCGTATCCTGAGATCCTTGGCGATGGCCCTCAGTGTCAGGAGCCTTTCCGAGGCCTTGATGGCCTGAGCAAGCGGCTTTCCGATCCTGAATCCATCCTCGCCATCAATGAAGTCTATGATGTGGGTGCTCCCATCCTCGTAGAGGAGATCCAGTGTCCCCTCCAACCGAGAGTTGGCGCCCACGATCAACACCCGGCTCATCTGGTCAGGAAGTAGCATCTATGGCCCTCTCAAACTTATCAATAAGGTGGTCCTTGACCTTTTGGATCCTGTCCTCGGTAAGGGCATCGATCCTAGTTGCCTCCTTGATACCCTCGGCGAGCAGGGCATTACGCTGCTCCTCAAGCCGCGCCATCTCCTTGGATATCACGGAGTCGACCTCCGCCCTTATTTGGGATTCGGCGTCCTGGATCAATTTGACGGCTTCTCTCCGAGAGGTGGAAACGACAGCCTTGCGCTTATCCTCGGCCTCCTGGACAATACGCTTGGCCGTCTCCTCTGCCTCCTTGACCTGAAGAAGTGTCTCTGTTCTACTCAAGTTACTCTCCCCGGCTTTTTATCTGGGCTAACATAAAATTTTTATTATTTATACTGTTTGGGCACTATCGATTCTGATAATACTTCGAAAAGCCGTTACAAGCCTGTCTGGCACCTTGATTCCAATAAGAATATTTTGTATATCACGCATCTTAACGCCTACGAAACACAAGAGTTGCGTCGTATCATTTAACGAGAATTAACAGTATTAAGGCTCGACTTCATCGTCCTCGCATACGAGCTCGTAGCAGCGAAGAACCACATCCGCCTCGTCCAGTATATCCATGGAAAGTGCGTCAATGTAGTTGTCCTTGTACACGATCTCCCTTATCCCCGCGTTTATCAGTATCTTAGCGCACATCACGCAAGGGAAAGTAGTACAGTACAATGAGCCGCCCTTGATGCTCACCCCGAAGTAGGCGGCCTGTATGACCGCATTCTGCTCTGCATGAACCCCACGACACAGCTCATGCCTGGTACCGGACTCTATATTGTTCTGGGCTCGAACACACCCGACCGTCTCACAGTGGGCCAGTCCCTTGGGTGCCCCATTGTATCCGGTGGTGAGCAGGCGCTTCTCCTTCACGATCACTGCCCCCACCCTCCGCCTTATGCAAGTGGACCTTTCGGCGGCCAGCTCGGCCATGCGCATGAAATAGGTATCGTTGTCAGGCCTGTCCATCCACAATGGCAAACCGCACCTGCCTATTTCCATTTTGTGCAGCCACCGACCGGGGCCGGTTTCAAATAATGGGATTCCCATTGAAGTGGTCGTGTCCGGTACGGGAAAAAGGATCCTTGCCAAAGCCAAGGAATACCAGCTACTCTTGGCCACCATCGCCGTCATCATGATCGTGTTCACGGCTATGACCGCATACTCCGGTGTATGGCCACCACTGGTGGTGGTCGAGTCCTCAAGCATGCAACACAGCGACGACACTAGCAGCATGGGGGTCATCGACACTGGTGACATGGTGATGATCAAGGCCCAAAACCAAGAGCCAATCACCTATGTTGAGGGCTACTTGACCGGTCACCGCACCTACTCCGGCTACGGGGACGTCATCGTGTACCGGCCCTATGGTGACGGCCGCTACACACCGATAATCCATCGTGCCATATGCTGGCTCGAGTACAACGAAAGCGGCGACGGGTCGTTCGACTTGCCCGAGCTGGCCGCATACCCCTCAGAGATGTGGGAATCCTTCTTCGATGGTAATTCACAAGGACAACGATGGTGGGACCTCACAGGCATGGTCAAGCTATATCAGATAGGTTATGCCAACGTCACCGTGGAGATCGACCTGGCCAGCATCCTATACTATATGGAGACCCATCTTGTGGAGGATGCCTCAGGCTACGTGACCATGGGAGATCACAATTGGGTGAAGAAAGAGGGGGAGCGCATCGGCATCATCGATCAATACTCCATCGTGCGCCTGCCTATCGACGAGGATTGGATCATCGGAGTGGCCCGAGGCGAGCTGCCCTGGTTCGGGCTTATCAAGCTTTACCTCACCGGAACCGCACCGGACAATGGACCCGGCAACAGCATAACCAACCTGGTGATCTGCCTGGCCCTCATCGTCATCCTCCCCCTGGGCGTGGACTATACAATGTTCCGGCTAGATCGCCGGGGCATCCATCTGTTCAAGACGAAAAGGGGATCGGACGACAGGCCAGTGCGACGATCCAAACGGAAAGCCAAGTGATCAGATGTTCAACGTCATCTGACTCGGGGGCCGATAGTTTCGGATGGCATCGAGGACCTCGTCATCAGCCAACACCCGACGCACCTCGGTAGGCGGTATGCTAGCTTCGATCTCCTTGGTACGACCACCACGTCCGAACGACTTCACCCGGGCATGGATGAGGCCTAGCATGTCAAGCTCGGATATGAGATCAGTGACCCTCCTCTGGGTAAGGGTACTCACCCCCATCATGCGAGTGAGATCCTTATACACGGTGTAGACCTCACCAGTGGTCATACGGTTATTGTCTCGTTCCTCATTGATGATTATGCTCATCAGCACCAGCTTCGACTGGGTGGGCAGGGTCTTGATGACCTCGATCACGCAATCCAGCTCTATCTTGTTCTTGGCCTTGTACACGTGGGCCTGGGTGACCTCCTCGTCGCTGGAACGTTCTGCCAGCTCCGCCGCCACTCGCAAGAGATCCAGTGCCCGACGGGCATCACCGTGGTCCTGGGCCGCGAGAGCGGCGCACAGAGGGATCACGCCAGGATCGATGACCCCGTCTATGAACGCCAGGATGGAACGCTGGTTCAGGATGTCCTTGAGCTGCTCGGCATTGTATGGGGGGAACACCATCTTCTCCTCGCCCAGGCGGCTTTGGACCCGGGGATCCAGGAATTCAGTGAACTTGAGATCGTTGGATATTCCGATTATCGATAGCTTTGCATTGACCAGGTCGTCGTTGACCTTGGCCAAATGGTACAGGACGTCATCACCGCTCTTGTACACCAGCTTGTCAATCTCGTCCATCACGATGATGATCACCCGCTTCTCATTGTCTATATGCTGGGTGAGGGTGTTGTACACCCGTTCCGTGGCCCAACCGGTAAAAGGTATGCGCTCGGAAAAATCATCGATAAAGTGGTTGCCTATGTTCTGGAGCACACCAGACTGAGTGTCCACAACCTCACAATTCATGTAGATGAACGACACCTTCAACGCCTTGTCCGCTCTCTTCATCTCCTTACCTAGGTACTTCACCGATGCGGTCTTGCCAGTACCCGTTTTTCCAAAAATGAGAATGTTGGAGGGGCGGTCCCCTTTAAGCGCGGTGGCCAGGATGGACGCCATCTGTTCGATCTGATCCTGTCTGTGGGGCAACTCGTCCGGTATATATGAAGGTCTGAGAATGTCCTTGTCCTTACGGAATATGCGTTTGTGATCCAGGAACCTATCGAATACCGTTTCTTCCATGTCAGCTTCCCCTAGAGATAACGACAGGAAGACCCCATCGTTTCCTGTGGAAATCAAGATGTTCATATTAATATTTCTCTATCGGGGCATGGCATCACCCCCACCCCTTCATTTCCATTGGAACCGTCACCGAACCGCCGGCATCAGCGGTGCGTTGGCGTATTGGGGTCTCATCACGATCCCGACACAGTAGGTCCACTAAGACCGATTGACCATGGTCAACGGACAGAACGTCAACGTTGTCATAAAGCCATGATAAAAGGGATTGGGTCTTGGATGAAGGGGGTAAGGACAGGTGTAAAGGCATATCATAGTGAAATCGTTCTTCTATCAAGGCTCTTAGTTCCTCGATGCCTTCACCAGTGAGTGCGGATACGGATACGGTTTCATATTCTATAAGAGGAAGCTCGCCAGTATGCGTATCGCTTTTATTGAGGACAAGAACGATGTGCTCAGCGCCAACCTCTGGATTGAGTATCTCCATAGAGGTCTTCAATTTCTTTTGGATCGTGTATTGATCCTCGGATGAATCTATCGTCAATAACACTAGATCAGCGGAAAGCATGCCTTCGATAGTGGCTCGAAACGATTCGATCAAGAAGTGAGGAAGATCTCCCATGAATCCAATGGTGTCGGTCACCAATATCTCTTTTCGACTCCGGCGCAGTCGACGAGTGGTAGTGGATAAGGTAGAGAACATTCTATCATCGGTTATCACATCGGCTTCAGTGAGTGCATTCAGAAGTGATGATTTACCAGTATTGGTATACCCAGCTATGCTAACATGATGAGCACCCATGATGCTGCGTCTATTCCTTTGAACTCGTTGATCACGAGCTAGTGATGATAATTCCATATCGATCTTGCGTACTCTTCGTCGTATATATTGATAATAGACACTAGTAGAATACTCTCCACCACTAAGAAACCCAGGATGCTCGCCCGTCTTGGCATTGTGCACCCATTCTCGGATAAGGGGTATCTCGTATTCAAGCATTGCTCTTTCAACTTGTAGTTTGGCCTGTCGGCTACCAGCATTTCGAGAGAATATCTCTAGCACGATCCTGATCCGATCTACACATTCTCGAGAAAGAATACTTTCCAATGTATAGTGCTGCTTGGGGGTAAGATCACTGTTTATGAGAACGATATCGACCGGTCTTCTGCTTATCTCTTCAGCGATCTCATCGAGTTTGCCGGTACCTACTACGGTATTACGCGAGCCGTATTGCCTTCGTTGTATAATTTCGTATAGTATTTCGACGCCTAGAGAACGAGCGAGCTCCTCGATCTCAATGACATTCTCATTGAGGGTTATCAACATGGCCGTTGCACCATCTTCTATCATTTGACACCTTCATGGCGATATCGAATTGATGCTTGGAGCCTATGCCATATGATTCCAGTGGAAATAAAGGGGACCCCCTTATTCGATCCTTAGTGATTTCTTCTTCTCTTTCAATAATTTCTCATATTTACTTGGCAATCTCCAGGCCAGATACTCAATTTCATCCTGTTGCTTGACAAAGGCCTGCTTGCTCTTTAACTTCAGCAACTCCTCGAATTTCTGTACCATTCGTATGGTCATCACATACCATATGACTCCTCCAAGCACCAATAGAGCTCCTATAAGAGCAAGATAGAAGCCCCACCCATCTAGATCCAGCAGCACATCAATGAAGTCGGCTACGCCGACGATTACACTCACTATGCCTGCAAGGATCATGAGCAGTGATAGAGACAACGCCCTCTCTTGCAGGAAAGGTTTAGGCATGCGGGGTGATTGAACAGATGGGACAAAAGCCTTTCTCTGACGGCGAAGTGTCATTGTATCCGCCCTGGTCATTAGTCGCTCCTGAAATATAATATTCATGAAAATCATGGATGATCGCATACTCTTGTTCTCGTTGGCATGCATGTCAATAATGATCCTCGTCGCTTTATCACAAGAGTTCGAGGCCCATGACGGTCTGTCCGGCGATCCGGGTGATAGGGTGTCAGCCAGATGCTTCGTGATCGATGCGAACGTAGCTGAAGGAGGTAGCATCCTGGAGCTGATCGATCTGAGCGACCGAACCGCCCGGGCTTACGTACCGGGGGATCAAAACATATCTATTGACGATTATGTATGGATATCTGGCACATATTCTGATGATGGTGGCATAATCTTCGTAGAGGAGCTCCGCCCGCTGTGATGCAAAAGGGTTATCAATGTCCATTGCGAGTGGCGAGTGACATGTGGTTGGCCATCGACGACACTGACTCGATCAAGGGTATGTGCACCACTTATCTTGCCACCAGGATACTGGTTGATATGGAGCATGTGGACCTCATAGGCCTTCCCAGGCTGGTGCGCCTGAATCCGGCAGTACCATGGAAGACCAGGGGGAACGGTGCGGTGTGCATGCGCTTGGGCCAAGGCACCGGCACCCCGATGGTAGTGGGTGAGATCGAGGGCCCGCAACTTTTGAGCTACCCAAGGATGAAAGAAGAGGTTCCAGTGGAAATAAAGGGGAGGGGGTCTTCGCTGTTGCGGCAATGGTCCCGGGTGGAGGAGGATGCCAATCCTGGGTTGGTCCTTACTCGATCCAGACCCAGGCCATCACTGTATTGGCAGGGGGTCAGGCGAATACTGAATATGGGAGAGGTGAGGACCGAGCTCGCCCGCATAGGTGCCGACACCGTCACCTTGGGCAATGGTAGGGGGCTCATTGGATGCGCTTGCTCCCTGTCCTGGAAACCCCATGATCGTACCTTTGAACTACTCAGCTACCGCCATCCCGATCGCTGGGGCACCCCGCGCCAGGTGGACAAAGCTTCGGTGGTCCGGATGGACGCGGTGTTTCCTAGCACCTTCAACAATATCGAGGAGGACGCGGGCAACGTGGCCATCACCCCTAACACGCCCTGTCCGGTTCTGTTCGGTATCAGAGGTGACGACCCCGCTGAGCTGATCGAGGCGAGGTCCATGATCGGCGTGGACGAGAACCAGGACTGCTGGCTGCTGTTCCTTACCAACCAGGGCACGGACGATCACATAGTGTCCGCCACCGGGATCATGACGGCTGCAAGCTCCTATATGGTGGAGGGTGAGGTGTCATCCGCGCCCAGGACCATCATTGGAGGACATGTCATCTTCGGGCTGCGCACCCGATGGGAGAACATCGACTGCGCCGCCTATGAGCCATCAAAGGGCTTTCGGGACATTGTCAGGGAGTTGTTACCAGGGGACCGGATCAGGGTGCATGGAGAGGTGAGGGCTGAGCCAAGGACGCTGAACATTGAGAAGATGCAGGTGCTTGAACTGGAACCGGCCATGGTGAAGATAGGGAACCCTCGTTGCCCCAACTGCGGCCGGTCGATGAAGTCTGCAGGTCGAGAGCATGGGTTCCGATGCCGAGACTGCGGCACCAAGGAGATGAAGGCGATCACCGAGACCGTGGCCCGGGATGCTAAGGTGGGATGGTACGAGCCTCCTGTATGCTCCCGGCGCCACCTAAGCAAGCCACTGAAGCGGTTGTGATTCGTCGTTGGTCGAACCCAATGACCGACAATATTTTATAATCCGGTCTGATGACCGGAAACATAGAAGTGATGAAGGGAGGCTATCTATGAAGGACATCGTCATTCTCAGCGCTGTAAGGACCGCCGTGGGCAAGTACGGGGGAACGCTCAAGGACTTCAAGGCCACCGACCTGGGAGCCGAGGTTGTCCAGGAGTCCGTCAAGCGGGCGGAGCTTCAGCCCGAGGATATCCAGGAGTGCATCATGGGCCTGGTGCTCGGTGCTGGCCTGGGCCAGAACCCGGCCCGGCAGGCGGCTGTCAATGCAGGCCTACCTGTTCAGATATCATCCTTCACAGTCAACAAGGTCTGCGGTTCGGGCATGAAGTCGGTCATGCTGGCGGCCAACTCCATCAGGGCTGGCGAGCACGATGTGGTCGTTGCCGGGGGAATGGAGAACATGAGCTCCGCTCCCTATGCCATGCCTGGGGCGCGCTGGGGCTATCGCATCAACGATCAGAGGGTGGTGGACACTCTGGTCCACGACGGCCTCTGGGACATCTTCAGCGACCAGCATATGGGCCTCACGGCGGAGATCACTGCCCAGAGGCATAGCATCACCCGTGAGGAGGCTGACGCCTTCTCCTATCGCAGCCACATGTATGCCATGAAAGCGGCCGAGACCGGTGCCTTTGATGATGAGATAATGCCAGTGAATGTCAGGACACGCAAAGGTGAGCTGTCGTTCGCTAAGGATGAGGGGGTGCGCACCGATACCAGTCTGGAGGCGCTAGCCAGGCTCAAGCCGGCGTTCAAACCAGACGGCGTGGTCACTGCAGGCAACGCTTCCCAGCTGAGCGATGGGGCAGCGGCCCTGGTGATCGCATCGCAGGAGTTCGCCGAGGAGCGCGGCATCGAGCCGTTGGCCACCATCGTAGGCTATCATTCAGAGGGTGTAGAGCCCAAGCTGATAATGGAGGCCCCTATACCCACCACCAGGCATCTGATGGAACGGTGCGGGCTGACCATGGGCGATCTTGACCTGTTCGAGCATAACGAGGCCTTCGCCACCGCCTCACTGGCGGTGCAGCGATCCCTGGGGGTTCCTGAGGATATATTCAATGTCAACGGCGGAGCCATCGCCCTTGGCCACCCGATCGGCTGCAGCGGCGCCCGGTTGCTGACCACTCTGGTCCATGCCATGAAGCGGCGTGGGGCAGAGACAGGCTTAGCTACTCTGTGCCTAGGTGGGGGAAACGCCACTTCCATGATCGTACGCCTTTGAATGTCCCTATGGGGGACAACTCTTTTATCATTCCATTCCCTTCACCGCCCTGGTATCAATGCCGTCGATCGAACAGCTTATGGATTCGGTGGAGAAGGACACCGATGTCATGGTGGAGGCTCTACGGGAGATGTTGCGCAGACCCGCTGTCGGGCCTGAGAACGGTGGGGATGGCGAATTCGAACGCGCTAGGTTCATCAAGTCCATGCTAGATGAGTGTGGGTTCGACATCATCGAGATGTTCGATGCACTGGATGAGCGGGTGAAGCT
>JAUVWO010000098.1 GCA_030604065.1 Methanomassiliicoccales archaeon
ATCCATGCGATCAAAATCATATCCCAGGGCACCATGTTTGCATGAACCTATGCAGCGACCGCACCCGCCGCATACTCGATGGTCGATGTGAGCGACATGATCAATGATCTCTATGGCGCCATAGGCGCAGGAACGCATGCAGTCCCCGCAACCTTTGCAACCATCGCCGACCACCGGGGCGGTTATCCGGTGCACGTCCCTCTTGCCCTCGGGCGGGATCCCCCCCATGCCTAGATTCTTGATCGCCCCACCGAACCCGGCCCAAACATGACCTTTGAAATGAGATAACACCACGATGGAATCCGCGTCTCTGTACTCACGGGCCACCTTAACCTTGGAGAACAGCGTCCCCGGTACCTGGACCTCGACAAAGTTGCCTCCGGTCAGGCCTCCTGCTATTATCACCGGTGCGTTCACTACAGTGGGCACGAACCCATGGGCATACGCGGTCTCCAGATGATCCACGGCGTTCATCCTCGCCGATCCCGGGTAGAGGGTATTGGTATCGGTTAGGAACGGCAGACCTCCTCGTCTCCTGATCTCATCTACGACCTTTCGGACGAACACTGGCTTAAGGTAGGTATCATTGCCCTTTTCACCAAAGTGCATCTTTATGGCTGTCAGGTCACCCGGTTCGATCAGGTCGCTAAATCCTGCCTCATCGAACAATCGTCCGATTCGGTCTATCGTATTGCTACCATCCTTTTGGACGCCAAGATGGGTAATGTATACGTCGCTCATGTCCGCTCACGATCATAGAGCGCCTTAAGAGTAGAAAATGGTAGTCCCGGCCAGATTCGAACTGGCGTCGCCGGCTCCAAAGGCCAGCATGATTGACCGCTACACCACGGGACTATGGCAGTTGCATCGGGATTATCCTATTAAACTATCGACCTTCCCGAACAGGTGGGTACGAGCATGGCCCGTGACCCTCACACATAAGAACGTCCCGGGCTCCAGCGACCCTGGGACCACCACCGGACGGTATGCCCCAGTGCGGACGATGGTGGTGCCATCCTTGCCATGCTCAGTCACCAGACCCTTCTCGACCAAGCCGACATGGGCAGCGTTCCTCCGCTCCGATATCTGGAACCTCAACCGGGTCATCTCCCGAGAGCGTTCCTTGGCGATGCGGGACACCACCTGATCTGGCATGTCAACTGCCGCCGTGCCCGGGCGCCGGGAGAAGCGGGTCACGTTGACGATATCGGGGTCCATCCTTCTCAGCATGGAGATCGTGGCCCGATGGTCATCATCGGTCTCTCCGGGGAATCCAACTATGACATCGGTGGCGATGGTGATATCAGGAAACCTTCGCCGGGCATCGGCCACCATCGATTCGAAGCCAGCCGAGTCATATCTCCTACCCATGCGAAATAGGACGTCATCGCTACCGCTCTGGACAGGTACATGGAGAAAACGGTACACCTTTGGATCGTCCATGGCATCCAGCAGATCATGGAGCAAGGGGATCGTGCGATCCGGATTCATCATGCCCACTCTGATCCTGAAACGACCGGGGACTGCTTTTATCCGATGCAGGAGTTCAGGCAGAGAGCTACCGATGTCCGCCCCATAGCATGCCGTGTCCTGAGAGGTCACCAATAGCTCCGTGGCCCCTGAACCGACCGCATGGGATGCCCGTTCCATCAACATGTCTATAGGATAACTATTCAACGACCCTCTAGCTAGACGGGTTATGCAATACGTGCATTGACCTAGGCAACCCTGAGAGATGGGCAGGACCAATGAACTTCCGATCGGAAAGGTGGACGCCTCGCCCCTACCATAGCGCTCCTCCATCCTGGCCTCGAATGATCCGTAAGAAGACGGCGGTAGGACTTCCATGCCCGGGGCAGCTTCCATCACCCGTTCCGGATGGACGCTGGCCACACAACCGGTGGCCACGATCTCCTTGCCCCCATCCCGTAGATCCCGTATGCGCCTGAGCATACGGGACTCGGTGGCCTCGATCACGACACAGGTGTTCACCAGCACCGCCTCGGCCTCGACCTCGTCGACAACGATCTCGTGGCCCAAAGCTGCCAGCCGCTCGGCGAGCTGGTGGCCCTCGCCCTGGTTCATAGTGCAACCGTAGGACTCGACCCTGAACTTCATGCCACTTCACTCGATGACCAACTGGCCATAGGCATTGGTCCCCTGGACCTTGAGCACCTTGGCCTTGATCCTGGCTCCTTTTACCGTGCCAGGAACATATATCACGTAGCCATCCTTCTTGGCCAGCCCATCACCCTTACGACCCAGGTCTTGGATCAAGACCTCGATCACATCACCAGCCTTGAGACCTTTGCTCTCATCCACCAGGGCCGCCTTCTTGGTCTTGACCGGACGGTGCGCCCCACATGCGTCGCACTCCAATACCATGGTCCGGCCCTCCCTGACGATTCGAGTGTCGGGGCGGTCGCACTCGGAACAAAGCACGAAGGTCGTGGTATAACTCTGGATCCTGCCATCTATCTTTGCCGGGGGGATCTTGGCCTTGAGGACCGCTCTGCGGCCCTCCACCTGTCCCGGAGCTCCAAGCTCGCGCAACAGATACTGCAGGAGGTGTTGAGGGTCTCGCCTCAGTATGTCAGCTATGTCAAGGAAGTTGCGGATAACAGTGATCTTGCCCTCCTGGAACACGTCCGGCTCGGGGACCTGGAATCTCTCATGCTTCTCTATGGTCTCCGGAAGCGTATTCTTGGCCCGGTCCAGTAGTGCCAAATAGTCATCGTCCGCCATGTCGATCGACCCTCCTATCTGTCAACCCCATATAAATGTTCTCATACCACCCTCTGCCTGGCCCGAGGCAGGGTAGAATGCTCCACCGCCGCCATGACCAGGCCTAGGTGCAGGGGTGAAGGGTCACCGGGTCGCGACTTGAACTCTGGATGGAACTGGGAGGCTACGAAATATGGGTGCCCCTCTAGCTCACCAATCTCCATTCTAACCTTGTCCGGAGAGCGACCGGTGAATGACCAGCCGGCCTCCTCAAAGCGCTCCACGAACTTGGGGTTGACCTCATAGCGATGACGGTGCCTCTCGGTGATAAGTTCCTTGCCATATAGTTCATTGGCCATCGACCCATTGGAAACGATGATCGGTTGAGCCCCCAGCCGCATGGTGGCGCCCATGCGCTTCACGCCCCTCTGCTCTGGCAGCAGATCGACCACCGGATAGGGAGTCTCGGGATCAAACTCGGTGGAATTGGCATCGTCCAGTCCCAATACGTTCCGAGCCACCTCGATAGTGGCTACCTGGAATCCCAGACAGACACCCAGGAATGGTATGCGGTTCTCCCGGGCGTATCTCACTGCGACCATCTTGCCCTCCACACCGCGGTTGCCGAAACCACCAGGGACTAGGATGCCATTCACACCCTGCAACTGGGAGTGGTCACCATCAGCTAGCAGATCGTCGGAATCCACGAACTGGAGCCCTACCCTCGTCTCAAGCTCTGCTCCGGCGTGTATGAAAGCCTCGGTGTGACTGATGTAGGAATCAGCTAGATCTATGTACTTGCCCACGCAGGCGATGCGTACTTCGACCTTGGGCTCCAGTATCCGTTGCAGGAAATGTCCCCAATCTGATAGGTCAGCCTCTGGGGCCCCCATGCCGAATTTGGCCAGGATGTGATCGGTAGCCCCCTGGGCCTCCAGTGTCATCGGCACCTCGTATATGGTGCGAGCATCCGGTGCTGATAGCACCGCTTCTATGGGAACGTCGCAGAATAGGGATATCTTCGATTTTATCGACTCCTCGAGCGGATCGGTGCCGCGAGCGACGATGATGTCGGGTTGGATGCCTATGGCCCTCAGCTCCTTGACCGAGTGCTGGGTGGGCTTCGTCTTCTGCTCCCCAACACTGCCCATTACAGGCACCAGCGTGGTGTGGATGAAGATACAATCGTTCTTGTTCTCTGCATTCATCTGGCGAACTGCCTCTAAGAAAGGCATGGATTCGATGTCCCCGACGGTTCCTCCTAGCTCAACGATGGTTATGTCCGCTCCTGAGTCCTCGGCCACCGTGCGTATGCAGTCCTTGATCTCATTGGTGATGTGAGGGATTATCTGTACCGTCTTACCCAGGTACTCTCCGGTGCGCTCCTTCTCGATCACCGATCGATACACCTTGCCAGTGGTTATATTGTGATTACTGGTCAGGTTGATATCAAGGAACCTCTCATAGTTGCCCAGATCAAGATCTACCTCCCCTCCATCATCCAATACGTATACCTCACCATGCTCGAAGGGGTTCATGGTTCCCGCATCGATGTTCAGATAAGGGTCGATCTTGATGGCAGAGACGTTTAATCCCCTACACTTTAGCAATCTGCCGATGGACGAGGCGGTGATGCCCTTGCCTAGTCCAGATATAACGCCTCCCGTGACAAAAACGAACTTCATCCCACTCACGGGATTCTACCATAAGGTTGCATTATATATAGAAATTGTGAGTGGGTGGCCAACTATATCAATGCCGATGATCGTCATTGGCTACGAGGGTAACTGCCCAGTACCCGCAGTGACTGGCACTCCTGCTCTAGCCGTGTCAATGCGCTGGCGACGTGCTCTTCCTCCCGATGACCGACCAAGTCTACGAAGAATACGTATTCCCAATTGCGATCCAGCGATGGCCTGCTCTGGATCATGGTCAATGAAATGCCCTCGGCCTTGAACATCAGCAAAGCATCATGTAGCGCACCAGCCCGATCCCTGAGTGAGAATCTCAGTGATGTCTTGTCCCGCCCGCTCCTTATCGGGCCCTCAAGACCAATGCCGATGAAACGTGTGGTATTGTCCGGACGATCCTCGATGCCCTTGTGTAGAATTTTCAACCCATATATGGATGCGGCCACCTCCGATGCTATCGCCGCCCCTTCAGTATCCTCCATGGCGAGGCGAGCCGCCGCCGTGGTGCTACTGGTCTCACGCAACTCCACCGAGGGCATATTCGCGGCCAA
>JAUVWO010000030.1 GCA_030604065.1 Methanomassiliicoccales archaeon
CCCCTCGACCTGAACCAGATGTTCTGCGTCGTCTTCTAGAGGGGCTGTCCTCCTTGGACCTAGGCGTGCTCCATGTGGACAATGCCAACCCCGCGATCATTGCCCAGCATCCAAAGGAGGCCGGGGAGTCCATATCGCTGCTGGTACGGCACTGTACCCCAGGCAACGTTCTAGCCTTGGGCATGGAAAGCGCCGACCCCGAGGTGATCAAAGCCAACAATCTAAATGCCAACCCCGACCAGATGATGGATGCCATCCGCCTCGTGAACCGTCTCGGCTCCGTCAGAAAGGACGAGGGGCTGCCCGCGTTACTGCCTGGCATAAACCTGCTTGTCGGTCTGGACGGAGAGACCGCCAACACTTACGAGCTGAACCTGGCATTCCTAAGGGAGGTGCGCGACCAGGGGCTGATGCTGCGCCGCATCAACATACGGCAGGTCATGCCCATCCGCAGGGAATTCAAGGTCCGGGTCAACCGATCTCGCTTTCTGAAGTTCAAGAGGGAAGTCAGAAAGACCATTGACCGACCGATGCTGGAAAGGGTCTGTCCCCAGAGAACGTTGTTGAGAGGGGTGTTCACAGAGCACCGTGACGGGAACACCACATTCGGACGACAGGTGGGCAGCTATCCGCTGCTGGTGGGAATCCCGTACCCTATCGACATCGGCCGTAGCATCGACGTCCGAGTGGTGGATTGGGGATACCGTAGCGTCACCGCGGTGGAGTGGCCATTGGATCTGGATCACTGCCCCCTCAAGGCGCTCGAGGCTCTGCCGGGCATAGGCAGGAAACGAGCGGCTAGACTGGCCGTTGCCCGGCCTCTGGATAGATGGGAGGCCGTGGACGCGGCGATGGACGACCCTGATGTTGCCGAATCGTTGCGGAGCTGGACAATGATGTGACTGAAAAGGATAACTAGGCCTATAGGGATGACATGTCCATGGACCCGTCTCGGCTGGCACGCTTCCCCTTCTTAGATGAGGCTAAGGAGTACGCTGCCGATAGCGGCATCCTTCTCGGAGAACTGCTATTGAGGCCATCGTTCGAGGACGCCCGCAACCGTGGGAGGTCCAGGATACTCGGCGCCCTGGAACAGGGCGATGTGGGGGAGCGGGCAATGTCGACGGATTTCGATATCCTGATGGAGGTCATGAGCTATCCTATGGCCCGTATGATGGTATCAGCAATCGGTGATACGTTCTTAGTGAAACGTTATGCGCTCGCAGAGGGCGTCACCCTCGACCGTCGACTCCGAGATGAGAAAGAAGGCATAGCCTTGCAGGTGGCACGGGAGCTAGGAGTGGATGCAGTGGAAGTGGGCGGGGAGCTACGAATGCACTTCGCCGATTTCTTGCGGTTCACCAGTAAGATGCGTAGTAGGGAGTGGAAGCTAGTGAACACCGAGGTCCACTCTGGCAAGGTCATGCTGACCCGTACCCGTTTCGCTAGGGTGCTCCAGCAGGCACTGCAGGACCGAATAGAGTCCGAACTCCCGCTGCCCATGTCATCGGAGATGTCGGCCGCCGTTGAACCCTACCTGACCGACCTCAAGGCCCGCCTGGATGAGAAGCGCAAGCGCTACTCGATGCAGGGCATGGGCGAGGTCAAGGCCGATCGCTTCCCTCCGTGCATGAAGCGGTTGCTAGCCATGACACAGGCCGGAGAGAACCTCCCCCATAGCGGCAGATTCGCCATCACCTCTTTCCTGCACACAATCGGGCTTGACTCGGAAGAGATACTCAAACTGTTCTCCACCTCGCCCGATTTCGATGCCTCAAAGTCCCGATACCAGATACAGCACATAACCGGCGAAGTGTCGGGAACGGAATACACGCCCCCAGAGTGCTCCACCATGCGTAGCTACGGATTGTGCCATGATCCCGATCGAACCTGTGAGCGGGTGAAGCACCCGCTCAGCTACTATCGCCGTCGCATGGGTCGGGGCGGGTATCAGAATGCATCAATCAAATGAGCGCCAGATGCCCCATGCACGCTGCACCGCGGTCAGGTTGGCGATCACGGCGAACCACCACATGAACGCCTCCATCACAGACAGTGGGTACCCGAACACGTCCAACGTACCGTACCCTATCATCATCAAGATAGCCTGATGGATCGGTGCCAGTGTTAGCAACACCACCCGATCGGCACGGCCAAGCAGGCCAGCATAGAGCCTGCCGGCCCCGATGGCTTGGGCCTGAGTGCCCATGTAACTGGTCAGCAGCACCCCGATCAGGGCCATCATTCCCACGTAGGGGTTGCACCATCCGCTTACGGCCACCCCCCCGATCATGAACATGTCCGCGTATTGATCGAAGACGTGGTCCAGGAAGTCGCCCCTGGTGGACTCCTCTCCCCGCATACGAGCTACTTTGCCATCCAAGGCGTCGAACAGCCCGGACACCAGAACCACCCCCGCGGCCGGCAGCAGCAACCAGTAGAGATCATAGCTCAGATACAGCATTACCCCAGACAGGAATGCTAACACCAACGCCACCAATGAAACGCAATTGGGGGTGAGGAACATCAGCCTCCGGGCAACGGGATCGAGGATGAAATCCACTTCGCTCCTTTTTTTATCTAGCACCACTCCATCAACACCCCGCTCCAATCGATATTTCCCGTTCCATACTTCACCTTTTCCCCGGCCAGTATGTCCTCCACGACCCGGGCCAGGTCTGTCACACTGGCAGTGGTGGCATCCACTTCCAACACCACCGCATCAGACTCCAACGCCTCCACCAGTATCACGTCCAGAGCCTCGGCCATAGCATTCTCCCGGGCCTTGGTGACGGCATATCCTCGATCATTGAGACGCTGTTCCAAGACACGAGGGTCGCATCTGAGGATCAATACGGTGTCCACGTTCAGCAGATGGGACAGGTGGCCCTCGACTATCATCTCGCCCTCAGGCAGCTCCCGGTCAAGCAGGTCTGTGTCCACCTCATAGGTATCTCGGATCGCATCGTACTCTCCCAAGAGTCCCTTTTCCCGAGCCAGGCCATTCAGATCAATGACCAGGAGTCCCATGCGCCGGAGCTCCTTCGACAGGGTGGTCTTTCCTGTGCCAGGCGTGCCGGTGATGGCCATACGCATACCTGACCATGGTCACCCAGATAAAAAACTGTGTTGATGGGGGGATTCCCCATCAAGGTCCCCCCGCGGACCTTCCACTCCCAATATCAATGTTGATACTACTACAGACGTATTAATAGGGATTCGTAGCATGCTACAATCAACCTTATATATCCCTTATGGGGGCGGATGATATCGTCCGCTCCATCACCTCGGAGAGCAGGGCTTGGCGCAATGATGCCCCCTCCCAAGCATCGGTCAGCTTCCGCATGAGGGTTATCGGTGCCTCGACCTCCATCTCGAAGGCGTAGACGATGTCCATAAGGGTGAGGTTACGAGCCGGGGCTAGACCTAGATCGGCCGGCTCTCCAGATAGGGCCGCTTCCACATGCTCTCGATAGTGCTCGCCCCTCCCGGCACCGATTATCGCTGACGCCATCCTCCGCACCATGTTCCATAGAAAATCCCTCGCCCTGACATCGATCACTATCGCCCCGTCATGGACGTGCACCATGACCTCGTCGACCTTGCGTATGGTACACTTGCCATCATAATGGCAGAACCTGATGAAATCATGGACCCCCTCGAACATGGAACCCACCTCCCTCATCGCATCCAGGTCAAGTCCCTTTTCTAGTACCGTATACCGATACCACCTTTGCCTTGCGTAGCGAGGATTGAAGTCACAAGGTACTGCAGCAATTCCGTATATGAACACGTCCTCACACACCGCGTTGAGGGCACGCATAAGCACCTTGGGATTCATTTCAGTGTCCAAGGCGACCACGTTGCCGAGAGCATTCACTCCCCGATCGGTGCGGGCCGCCCCCTGGAAACGACATTGCGCATAGTCGTCGGCTGCCCCCACGGCCACCAGCGCCTCCATGACAGCGCCCTCCACCGTCCTCAACCGGGGCTGCCGCTGGAAGCCATGGAACGGACCGCCATCGTAAGCCAGACGTAAAGCCCAACGCCTCATCCAGCATGGTTAAGTATGGAGGCGTTATATGGATTTCGGGTGGCCAGATGGTCGACATCAGAGTGATACTCGTCAATCCCAAGTTCGAGGGTAACGTGGGTGCGGTGGCAAGGGCGATGGCCAACTTCGGGTTCGATGAGCTGTGGATGGTGGGGCCCTGCGAGATCGGGGATGACGCTCGGCGACGGGCCAAGCACGCCCAGCATATCATCGATGGTGCCATCTGCGTGCAATCGCTGGAGGAAGCCATGGTCGGCTGCGCCCTAGTAGCTGGAACCACCGGCATAGTCACATCTGGAGAGAAACACTATGTCCGCATACCCGTGGCGGCCAGGGACTTCGCCGAGCGGTCAACGGGGTTGGACGGCAAGCTCGGTCTGGTGTTCGGTCGCGAGGACCTGGGCCTGTTCCAGGAGGAGCTAATGGCCTGCGATGCACTGATCACTATTCCCACCGCGCCCGAGTATCCCGTACTTAACCTCAGCCATGCGGTGAGCACGGTACTTTACGAGCTGCACCTGATCGATGCACCTTTACAGCCACCTACGCCAGCCACCGGTGTGGAGAAGGAACAACTGTTCCGTTTCTTCTCCGATCTGCTTGACGGAATAGACTACCAAGACCACCGACGTAAGCGCACGGAGATCATGTTCCGCCGACTCATGGGCAGGGCCGTACCCACCCGGTACGAGTTCTTCACCATGGTGGGTATAATCAGTGAAGCGGCCAAACGGCTCCGGGATCAACGCTCGTAAGTAACAAGCAGGCCTCGATCGATATCAGATCGAACACCTTCAGGAATCCCGGTCAGCATCGCCATCACCCGGATGGTACTGCCGTATTCCGGATCTATCCGGGCACCACAGATCACATTGGCGCTCTCATCAAGCTGTTCTGTCATTCCCGTCAACACCTTGTCCACTCGCTTCATCGTCAGGTTATTTCCGCCGGTCACATGGATGAGAGCTCCGGTGGCGCCCCTGAAATCGACCTGGATCAAAGGGGTGCTGAGCGCATCGTCGACCACGCTCACCGGATCGGTGTTCTCTCCGAACAACAGGGTCGCCATCCCCCCTTGGCGTATGATGGTCCTGAGATCTGAGAAGTCGAGGTTTATCAAGGATGGCCGGGTGAGTGCCTCGATAAGGGCCCGAATGCTCTCCGATATAAGCTGATCCATCACCCCGAACGCCTGACCCACTGGAAGATTCGGAACCATGTCCATCAATCGGCTGTTGTCCATGACCAGGACGGTGTCGCAGAACCGGTTCAGTCGTCGGATGCCCTCATCAGCGATCTGCCCCCGTCCCCGTTCGAAGTCGAAGGGGCGGGTGGCGATGGCCATGACCAGCGATCCACACCGTCGGGCCACTTCAGCAACCACTGGAGCCGACCCGGTACCGGTGCCCCCACCCTCACCGACGGTTATGATGGTTAGATCGGTGCCCCACAGCATCTGCTGCAGCGCCTCGGTGGCCGCCTCCGCACATGATCGGCCCACCTCGGGATCGCCTCCGGCCCCGAAGCCATGGGTCTCCCGGTTACTGATCAGAAGCCTTTGATCGGCAACGATGGTCCGAAGATGCCGGCGATCCGTGTTCACCGCCACAGTGGTAGCGTCGAAGCTGCCTATACGATTGAGACGATTGATGCTATTGCACCCACCGCCACCGCAACCGATGACGCATACCTTGAGGTCGGGAACTTCAGAACTCAGACCTTCATCAACATATTGCCAGTTCAGCCCACTCACCTTCTATCAGCCAATGCCCGCGATATCCGTTTCTCCGTGTACTCGCTGACCGCGATCCTTATGGCATCATCAATGGACACCGATTCCCCTTCCAATACAAGGGCCTCCAGCTCCTCCGCCCTTCGCTTTGGGATCTCCACGGTCACCCTCTCAATGTTATCGGGCGTTCGCTCGGCCTCTATGAAAATATCGATGGCGGTCCTGATGGCCTCGGACATGCTACCAAAGATGCCTCCGTCCACCAGACCCTGAAGCACCCTGACACGGTCCGCTGGCAACCTTATGGTGATCCTCTCGCTGTCCGCCATATCAATCGCTCTCGTGTTGTCGGACGTAAACCCCTTGTCTGTCCGACATTTGTCATTATCCATTCAAGATATTTATAGTTTGATTCGTAGCAATCATTCCGGACGCAGTATAATATAATGGATCCAGTCTTGCATCCATTATAAGGGTATGTGAACCTGAAACGACATTGGGCTCCATAATCTTATAAAGTGCATATATAAATACGCTGACGGTGACCGTATGACTTTGATAAGGATTGAGAACGTCGTTGCATCGACCTCATTGGGGGATGAATTGAACCTGCAACATATCGCTCTCGCCCTCGAGGGGGCTGAGTACGAACCGAAGCGTTTCCCTGGACTCATCTATAGATTGAAGGAGCCCAAGACCGCAACCCTATTGTTCAGTAGCGGAAAGATGGTGTGCACCGGGGCCAAGAGCGTAGAACAGGTCAAGGTCGCCGTAGGCAAGGTCGCTAGGCAGCTGGAGGCCATCGATATAGAAGTGGACACGGATCCAGATATTACGGTTCAGAACATAGTGGCCTCGTCCGACCTGATGGAGAAGATCAATCTTAATGCCGTTGCAATATCTTTGGGCCTGGAACGGGTGGAATACGAGCCTGAGCAATTCCCTGGGCTAGTGTACCGTATCGATAAGCCCAAAGTGGTCCTTCTTCTATTCGGATCCGGTAAGCTAGTATGCACTGGAGCCAAGAAACCCTCCGATGTAGAGGAAGCGGTGGAACTGATCGCCAAGGAGCTGAAGGAAGCGGGCCTGCTGCACTGATGCGGTGAACATTTGATACCGATACACGACAACCACGTGCACCTCCGCCCGGACGGCAAGAACGTAGAAGCGGCCCGCGAGTTCGAGAAAGCGGGGGGCACCTCGCTGCTGCTGGTCAACCTGCCCTACAAAGGCATGGCAATATCGGGCCTTGATGACATCCTCGAGGACTACCGCATCACCCTAAGGATGGCCGAGCTCGTGAGGGAGGGCACCGGGTTGAGAGTGGCGGTGGCCTTGGGGCCGTATCCTGTACTGCTCATCGGTCTGGCCGAAAAGATGGGCATGGAGGGGGCGGTAGACATCATGACCCGGGCCATGGCCCGCGCTGGAGATATGGCCCAAGAGGGGCTGTGCCATGCCATAGGCGAGGTGGGGCGGCCTCACTTCCCCGTGGCTATAGAGGTCCTTCAAGCATCCGAAGCGATCATGGAGTACGGTATGACGGTGGCAGCCGAGAGCGATTGTGCCGTTGTCCTGCACACCGAGACCGTGGATGAGGCAGCCATGGCCTCGCTGGCTTGCATGGCAGACAGTGCCGGTCTAAAGCGGTCCCGGGTGGTGAAGCACTTCTGCCCCCCACTAACTGGCGAGCTGGCCCATGGCCTGGTGCCATCAATACCGGCTAGCAGGAGAACGGTCCGGGAGGCATTGTCCCGCTCATCGAACTTCATGATGGAGACCGACTTCCTTGACGATCCGACCCGGCCGGGGGCGGTCATGTCCATCAACTCGGTGCCCAAGCGGACATTAGCACTTTTCCGATCGGGTGAAGTTGGCGAAGAGGCGCTGAACCGCATCCATTCAGACCTGCCAGAGGTCACCTATGGCATTGACCTCTCCCGATAGGACTGGCATAACCGTAGTTAATAATAAATAGCCGTGTTCCTTATAAATATGCAAAAGGGATGCACGTTTCTACTCACGGAGCGGGCAGTATCAGCTTCAAGGGTGTTAGGGCATGAAGTCACTCGTGGAAGAGGCATTGACAAGAGAAGAAGGTACAAGGACCGGTTACGAGTCTGGCCCGCAGTCGCTCGGCGTAGGGGAAGATACCGACGCTGAGCTCATAGAGCTGCTCCAAAAGCTCAAGACCAACATCAAGATCTTCGGCACTGGAGGCGCTGGTTGCAATACCATCGCCCGATTGAATGAAGAGGGCATCACCGGGGCGGAGTTGTTCGCTTGCAACACCGATGCTCAGCATCTGTTATCCACCCGCGCGCCGAACAAGATCCTTCTGGGTCGCCGCGTGACACGCGGCCTGGGCGCTGGCGCCCTGCCCCAGGTGGGGGAGGAAGCGACCCGGGAAGCAGAGGAAGATTTAAGGAAGGCTTTGACCGGCACGGACATCGCGTTCATCACTGCCGGCATGGGCGGAGGCACCGGTACCGGGTCGGCAGCGGTCATCTCCAACATCGCCAAGGACATGGGTGCGCTGACGATCGCAGTGACCACCACGCCATTCAAGGGCGAGGGGCGCCTGCGAATGGAAAACGCCGAGTGGGGACTGGAACGCCTAAGGAATTACGCTGATACTGTTATCGTGATACCTAACGACAAGCTCTTGGAGCTGTGCCCCAGACTGGCCCTCAACGCCGCATTCAAGGTGGCCGACGAAGTGCTGGTCCGGGCGATCAAGGGCCTTACCGAGCTCATCACCAAGCCCGGCCTGGTCAACCTGGACTTTAACGATGTCAAGACCATCATGAAAGGCGCTGGAGTGGCCATGATAGGATTGGGAGAATCCACTGGTCACATCGAGGATCGCGCCACCGAGGCTATCGAGGAGGCTATCAACTCCCCGCTGCTGGAGGTCGACATCAGCACAGCAACCGGTGTGCTGGTCAACGTCATAGGCGGCACCGACATGACGGTGTCCGAAGCCCAGAAGGTCGCTGAGGAGGTCCAGGCTCGGGTGAGTCCCAATGCCCGGATCATATGGGGCGCGGCCGTCGATCCCGAGATCGACTCCGTCATGCGGGTCATGGTGGTGCTGACCGGGGTCCAGTCCAAGCAGATTCTGGGCAGGCCCAATGACGCTACCCGGCTCCGAGACACCGAGGTAGACTTCATTAAGTGAGGGACATCCCTCACCCCTCATCGTAATGGAAAATATCCTCCACCGATAGACCAAAGTGCCTCGCGATCCTGAACGCCAGTGTCAGAGAGGGATCGTATCGGCCCTTCTCGATAGCGATTATGGTCTGTCTGGTGACGCCTAGTGCCGATGACAGGTCTTCCTGAGTGAGGTCGCCCTTCGCTCTGAGAATCCTGATCTCATTCTTCATTCATCCCTCACCATCCGCTTGATCATCGCCCCAGTGAGCACCGATGCGGCGAGTATCCCTCGTGCCCATCACTACATAGGGCCAGAAGTACAACTCCAGCAAAGGCCCCAACGACCGACATGATCATGGCCACCCGGTATCCGGACTTGTAGGCCAGGCTCAACATCATCTCATCGGAGCTGAACCGATCATCCTCGACCCTTGACCTCATCAGGGCCTGGGCGGACGTGATAATGACGAACCCTATTACCACTAGCTCTGGAAGCCCTTCGGCTATGGACACGCCGAACAACGCCCCCATGACGCCGCATGTCAATAGTGTGAATATTTTCAATCCCTTTTTTTCCATGACATCACTTTTGTAAAGTTTACATTACATTTTGGCATATATACTTTACATTATGTAATGCTATGATGACATGATAAAACGACTGCACAATGTATTGGATTTCACAGGGCAGCGTTGTTCTTACGAAACATTTTAAAATAGTGAAAGGTTAATGCAGGTTTCAAGGCTATTTAAACCAGTGTGAACGAGGTTGGTGGCCTCAGGAGGCGCGGAAATGAAATCTCTTGTCAGTGACGCTCTATCCAGAGCCGGCCCCGACGCTGACGCCCCGAAAATGGGGGGTTACTCCGATGAGGACGAGGATCTGGAGAAGATACTTGCCAGTCTGAAGACCAACATCCGCATCATAGGATGCGGTGGCGGCGGTTCTAACACCATCGACCGGCTGGTAGACTCCAGCATCGTAGGTGTGGACCTATATGCTGCCAATACCGATGCTCAGCATCTGCTCAAAGTGCAAGCGCCCCGCAAGATACTGCTGGGCCGCAGGAGTACCCGCGGGCTCGGAGCCGGAGCTCTTCCCCAGGTGGGTGAAGAGGCTGCCCGTGAGGCCGAGGAGGATCTGCGTAAGATCATCAACGGAGCAGACATTGTGTTCGTCACTACGGGCCTGGGTGGTGGAACCGGTACCGGGTCGGCTCCCTACATAGCCAGCATGGCAAAGGACATGGGCGCTCTGACCATCGCCATATGCACCTACCCCTTCAAGGCCGAGGGCATCACCAGACAGGAGAACGCTGAGTGGGGCCTCGACCGCCTGCGCAACGTGACCGATACGATGATAGTGATCCCAAATGACAAGCTCATCGAGCTGGTTCCACGGCTCTCACTCAACGCCGCGTTCAAGGTGGCCGACGAAGTGCTTGTACGGGCGATCAAGGGTATCACCGAGCTGATAACCAAGCCCGGCCTGGTCAACCTGGACTTCAACGACCTACGTACCATCATGAAGGGCGGCGGCGTGGCCATGATCGGCCTGGGCGAGGGCGAGGATGAGGATCGCATCGACCAAGCGATAGAAGAGGCCATCAACTCCCCACTCATCGACGTGGACATCACTAGTGCCACCGGTGCCCTGGTGAACGTGACCGGCGGTAACTCCCTTTCGATCAGCGAGGCGGAGAAAGTAGCCCAGGTGATTCAATCCAGGATCAGCAC
Source organism: Methanomassiliicoccales archaeon (assembly GCA_030604065.1). Lineage (GTDB taxonomy): Archaea > Thermoplasmatota > Thermoplasmata > Methanomassiliicoccales > JAUVWO01 > JAUVWO01. The sequence goes on from JAUVWO010000030.1 coordinate 10,683, forward strand.
CAAAGCCCGGATCATATGGGGTGCGGCTGTCGATCCCGAGCTAGGGGACAAGGTCCGAGTGATGGTTGTCATCACCGGAGTCAAATCCAATCAGATAATGGGCCCCAAGGAAGCCCACAGATCCAAGGAAATGGATCTGGACTTCGTCTAGGGTGATGATGATGATGGATATAGTTGAGAAATCATGGAAGACCCAAAGGAGCATCGAAGAGCGGTTCCGTCATATCGGCAAGGGCAAATACGGCCGCGTTCTGAAGATGGCCCGACGACCCTCTAGCGAAGAGTATATAAAAGTGATTGAAATCACAGGTATAGGCCTAGTGGCCATAGGCGCGCTAGGTTTCCTAATCATGTGGATCATGACGTACCTACCAAGGTACTTCTAGATCCGACCATTCGGGATTGATCGATATGTTCAATGAAGAAGAAAACGTTGCCTTGGACACCTATGACGGGGATGCATTCGAAGGTGACGTTGAGACCAAGTTCGTTCCCGCCGGGGGCCATAATAGTTGGAGATTCCAGCTCAAGAGCAGCGGCGACCCGGAAAGGGTCACCCTTATGTTCGAAGTACACGCTGGCCCCGATGAGAACGAGGCACCAGAATGGTCCGCAACCCTCAAAGATGCGGCCGGCTTCGATCTATGGGAGAGCGAGGCTCGCTCGGGTGACTCGACGGTGGTGGAACTGGACGGCTCTCACCCCAAGGAGCTTGAGCTGAACATCGGTGCTCCCAAGGGTGCCAGGTACAACGATGAGGTCAAGATCGGCATCACTGCCATCTCCCGGGACCTCATAGAGCTAAATGTGATCCGCTTCGAGGCCAGGGCCCGGGCATCTATACTAGCCCTCAAGACCCAGATCGGCCACGAAAAGGCGGTCGCTGACGGCGTCGCCAGCAAAGCCAAGGACACCAAAGGCGAGATATTCGCCATACTTTCCCCGACTACCCTCAGGGGATACGTTCTGGTGGAAGCTATGAACACCGATCGCCTCCGAGATACCGTGAAAGGTGTCAAGAAGGCAAGGAGATTCGTGGACGGCGAAACCGCCCTAGATGAGATAGACCACTACTTGACCCCCAAGCCCCTGGTCTCAGGGATCACCGAAGGTGACGTGGTGGAACTTGTATCCGGTCCGTTCAAAGGTGAAAAGGCCCGGGTCATGCAGATCGACGAAAGCAAGGAAGAGATCACCGTCGAGCTGTTCGAGGCCATGGTGCCAATACCCGTAACTATCAGAGGAGATCACGTTAGGGTGATCGAGAAGGAGAGATGAATCAATGCCACAAACCATCGAAGTGCTCGTTGATGGGGGCAAGGCCAATGCTGGCCCCCCTTTGGGGCCCGCCCTCGGTCCCCTCGGTCTTAACATCGGAGAAGTAGTTGCCACCATAAATGACAAGACCAAGGCCTTCGTCAACATGAAGGTCCCGGTCAAGGTCATTATCGATGAAAAGACCAAGAAGTTTGACATCAAGGTAGGAACGCCCCCAACCTCCGCACTGATCAAGAAGGAGCTGGGTCTGAATAGCGGCTCCGGCAACGCCAGGACCGACAAGGTGGGCGATATGACCATCGACCAGATCAAGAAGGTCGCGGAGATGAAGCAGGACTCCCTCCTAGGGGCGGATGTCAAAGCCATGGTCCTAGAGGTCGCAGGCACCTGCGTCTCCATGGGCATCAACGTCGACGGGAAGGACGCCAAGATCTTCCAAGCCGACGTTCATGCTGGAGCCTACGACGAGGCGCTCAGCGCCTGAAACCCCTTCCATAAACCTTATAAACCAAATGGCTATTACAGGCCAAGTTACTGTAGGAGAGCTTTGCTCGATTGCACTACAGGAGGAGTTGAATTGGCAGAACAAGCAACCGTAAACGCCGTAATGAAAGCGCTAGAGAGCGCTAAGAAGCGTAATTTTAGGGAAACGGTTGATTTGGCCATCAATCTCAAAGATGTGGACCTTGCCATACCCAAGAACAGAATAACAGAGGATGTGATCCTCCCTCATGGGCGCGGTAGGAATGTTCACGTTTGCGTGATTGGTGGTGGCGAACTCGCCCTCAAGGCGAAAGACGTTGCCGATAGAGTGATCACTCCTGAAGAGCTTGGAACGATCGCTGACGACAAGAAGGTTGCCAAAAAGATAGCTCGGGAGACCGACTACTTCATCGCCGAGGCGCCGCTGATGCCCACTGTCGGTAAGAGATTGGGTACGGTTCTCGGCCCTAGGGGTAAGATGCCAAAGCCCATACCGCCGGGCGCGGACCCTTCCTCTATGATAGACAACCTACGAAAGTCCGTTACGATCAGATCAAAGGACAAGATGACCTTTCACGCCCCCGTCGGAACCTCGGAGATGACCACCGAGGACATCGCCGACAATATCGAGGCTATCGTGAAGCGGGTCGCGTCCCGTCTGGAACGCGGCACGATGAACATCGCCTCAGCCTACATTAAGACGACGATGGGGCCCGCTGAGAGGTTAATGTAGGAGGATCCAAATGGCACACGTCGCAGCCTGGAAGAAAAAAAGGGTAAGTGATCTGACGGAAGCCATGGCCGCTAACCCGGTCGTGGCAATCGTTGACGTCCACGGCATCCCCGCGCCTCAAATGCAGGCGATGAGGAAGAGCCTCAGGAGCAGGGTCAGCATGATAATGACCCGGAATAAGCTCATGAGGATCGCCATAGACGAGGTTGCCACTGAGAGACCCGGATTAGAGGGCCTCAAAGAGGCGGTCGATGGTCAGTGCGCAGTGGTATCCACCAACATGAATCCATTCATGCTGTTCAGGGAGATGGAAAATACCAAGACCGCTGCCGCCGCCAAGCCCGGGGAGATCGCCCCGGACAACATCATGGTGAAGAAAGGGGATACTCCCTTCAAACCTGGTCCGATCGTCGGTGACCTGCAAAAGATAGGTCTCCCAGCCGCAATCGAGCGCGGTAAGATCATAATCAAGAAGGATAAGATCCTAGTGAAGGCAGGGGACCCCATCCCAGAAGATGTGGCCAAAATGCTGCCCAAGTTGGAGATCCTGCCCATGACAGTGGGTCTTGATTTGATCGCTGTGTTCGAGGATGGGGTGATTTACGGCAGGGACGTCCTGAATATACCTGAGGATTACTATCCAACGATGTTTGCCACAGCTGCACGCAACGCCATTTCCCTAGGCGTTTCCGTTGCCTACCCGACCAACGCCACTATGCAGCCGATACTCGGCAGGGCGTTCAGGGAGGCACTCGGTCTAAGCATCGCAGCTGCTATACCAACCAGTGAAAGCATCAAGTTCCTTCTAGCCAAGGCGGACTCGCATATGATCGCCTTGGCCTCCCAGGCCCCTGATCTGGTGGACGAACGCGTCCAGGCCAGACTCTCGGCCCAGTCGATGGCCGCCGCCCCGGTGGCCACCGTGGAGAAGGAGGAGCAGGAAGAGGAAGAGAACGAGGAGGAGGTCAGCGAGGAAGAAGCCGCTGCTGGCCTCAGCGCCTTGTTCGGTTGAAAATTGAGGAGGAAAGAAGATGGAGTACATATACAGCGCCTTGGTTCTTCATGCCGCTGGTAAGGAGATCACTGACAATTCCATCGAGGCCATCCTGGGTGCCGCCGGCGTAGCCGTCGAGCCGTCCCGGGTCAAGGCCCTCACCGCCTCCCTCGAGGGCGTTGACATTGAGGAGGCCATCGCCTCCGCAGCTCTTGTCAGCGCTTCCCCGGCGGCCGCTGCTGCCGCCCCTACCGCTGAAGCGGCACCCGCCGCTGATGAGGAAGAGGAGGAGGAGGAAGAGGTCAGTGAAGAGGAAGCCGCTGCTGGACTTAGTGCCCTGTTCGGCTGAACAGGCAGGAATTCTGCGGCCTGGAAGGCCACTTCCCTTCCACTCTCAAACCCCTTAAAATCATTATTCTTTTCCCTTGCGATAGGTTCTTCATCCCTCATTCCGTACGGTCAGATGAACACCATGAGATTGGGCGAGCTTTACCGTATGGGCATCGAGCTGGGCATGGAAGGCGACCCCCGGCCCCGCGATGAGATCGAAAGGGGACTAAAGGAACAGCGAGAACGCCTTGACAAGATGGACGCCGAGGATCGGGACCTCTTCGATGAGGAACGGATCTGGAACCCTTACCATAATTCTCGCCTGCTTATCGGGGGCCATGATATCGAGGTGTCTACGCTAATGTGGGGGATCGAC
>JAUVWO010000105.1 GCA_030604065.1 Methanomassiliicoccales archaeon
AGGCCATGAGCATGAGGGTGGCGGTCATCGAGGGCGATGGCATTGGCAAGGAGGTCATTCCCATCGCCAGAGCGGTGCTGGAGAGGGTCCGCCCTGATCTGGACACATTCGATGTAGAGGTTGGATACGGTCGATGGCAACGGACCGGGAGCGCCCTTGGTGACGATGACCTGGAGTTGATCAGATCGGCAGACATGGTGCTGTTCGGGGCCATAACGACACCCCCCGATCCTGACTACCAGAGCGTCCTGCTCAGCCTGCGCCGTGAGCTCGATCTCTACGCCAATGTGAGGCCGATATACTCACGCGAGGTGGATCTGGTCATAGTACGGGAGAACACCGAGGGCCTGTATGCGGGCATAGAGCACATCGAACTGGATCGGGCCACCACCATGAGATTGGTCACTCGAAAGGGCAGCGAACGCATCGCTCGCAAGGCCTGTGCCATCGCCGCCACCCGTTGGGGGCAGCTGACCGTGGGCAACAAGGCGAATGTCATCAAGAGTGATGTGTTGTTCAGGGACGCCTGCTTTCAGGTGGCCGAAGAGGAAGGCATCGATGTTAGGGCAGAGTACATAGACTCTCTGTGCCTCAACGTACTACAGCAACCCGATCGATACGATGTCATCGTCACCACTAACATATTCGGGGATATCCTCAGCGATGTTGCTGCCTATCTGGTAGGCGGCCTGGGTATGCTGCCGAGCGCCAACATTGGGGATGCACATGCGCTGTTCGAGCCGGTACACGGCTCGGCGCCAGACATTGCTGGGAAAGGCATATCCAACCCGGTTGCGGCCATACGATCTGTTGAGATGATGCTTGAGTACCTGGGTGAGGAGGAATTGCCCGATCGGATCGAGGCGGCGGTACAGAACGTGCTCATGAAGGGCATCCGCACTCCTGACCTGGGCGGCACGGACGACACCCGATCCTTCGGCAAGGCCGTCCTGAATGAACTGGATATTGTTCTGTCGATGTCATAGTCAAATATATCCCAGGGACATTACGGGTCATGCTCATCGGTGGCAGAAGGGTGCCCTCGGCGACGGGGGGCGAGTTCGATGTCATGGACCCCGCGACCGAGTCGGTCATCGCCCGTGTCCCTATAGGTGGTGTGGAGGATGTGGGAGCAGCGGTCGACGCGGCCGAGGAGGCCCTAGAGCCATGGGCGTCGATGTCGCCACGAGAACGCGGACTCATCTTGCATCGTGCGGCTGAAATGGTACGGACATGTGCCGACGATCTTGCGATCACACTGGTGAGGGAGCAAGGCAAGCCTCTGGAGGAGGCCCATGGGGAGATGATGGGGTTCGCCAACGCGATGGAATTCTACGCTAGTATCAGTGGCGCCATCAAGGGTGACCTCATATCCTTGCCTGGAATAGGCGAGGCTCATGTTTACCGGGAGCCACTAGGAGTATGTGCGGCCATAATACCTTGGAACGTCCCGGCGTTGATCATGGCCTGGAAGGTGGGGCCAGCCTTGGTGACCGGCAACACTCTGGTCCTCAAACCGGCATCGACCACGCCCTTGACCAACTTGGCTCTTGCCGAGTTGCTGATCAAAGCTGGGGTGCCGTCAGGGGTGATCAATGTTGTAACTGGACCGGGCGATACCGTGGGACAGGCGTTGGCTTCGCATCCAGGCGTGGCCAAGATATCATTCACCGGGGACACTGCCACTGGCAGGAAGGTGGCCGAGGCGGCCGCCCCCACGTTCAAGGCTGTGACACTGGAGCTCGGGGGCAGCGATCCGGCCATCGTGTGCGATGACGTCGACATAGAGAAGGTTGCTTCTGCAGTGGTCAAGTATCGGTTCTACAATTGTGGTCAGGCTTGCACGTCGCTCAAGCGACTTTATGTGATGGACACCATCGCCGATGAGTTCATAGCCTCGCTGGAGCGCAAGGTGGAGGCACTCAAGATGGGTAATGGAATGGATCCGGAGACGGATATTGGTCCATTGAACAACGCCCCGCAGAAGCGACAGGTGATCGAACAGGTGCGAGCGACCCTCGAATCCGATGACGGCGTTCTGAGGGTAGGAGGCTGGAACCCGGAGGTCCCTGGGCATTTCTATCCACCTACTCTTATCACCGAGGTCGATCCGACATCAAGGCTTTTGACCGAGGAGGTGTTCGGACCGGTTCTGCCGGTTGTAAGGGTCCACGGGCTCGAGGAGGCGATCGGGCAGGCAAACGGCACCAGTTACGGTCTGGGTTCGTCCATCTGGACCAATGATGTGGATGCGATCAGGATGGCCAGGGAGGGGCTCAGGAGCGGCATGGTATGGGTCAACCTGCATCTCAGAGTGCCGGTCGAAGTGCCGTTCGGAGGGGTGAAGGCATCAGGACTGGGACGGGAGGGATCCATGGATGCATTGATGTCACACTTGCGGACCAAGACGGTGATCCATTCGCGATAAGCAACCACTGACGGTCAGGATATCGAATGGAAGCGTTAAAATAAGACGTTGTGGTGAGCCGCACCGCTCTCTAAATAGGGAGAGATAGGTCTCACCAATGTTTCACACATTCCCGTGAAACGGGATTCATCCTCGTGGATCCTCACCCTCACCAATTCCCAATGGTATGATAATCAATCAAAAGTATCATTACTTAAAAGTTTCTAGAACCCCATATAATCTTTTTCCGATCATCATATGTAAGATCAACTGGAGGGGAAGAATTCCTCGTGCACTGCGGCGATGGTCCGATCTAGATCATCGATCCTGACCACGAAGTGGTAGGCCACGCTGGTGGCCCCAGCAGAGAACATCTCCACGTTCACTCCGGCTCTGGCAACGGCACCGAATACCCGAGATGCGATGCCTACCATCGACCCCATTCCCTCTCCGACAACGGCTACCAGGGCCATGTCGTCGATGATCTCGGTCTCGTCGATAATGCCTGATTCCATGATGCGCAGAGTAGGCCTGGCAAGCGGCTTCTCCATAGAATCGATCAGGAGGGATATGCAGGTCTGCGACGATGCTGAGGTGTATATGCTGATACCCGCCTTGGACAAGCCGGTGTACATGTCGGCCAGTACTCCAAGCTCGTATCCAGCTCCGGCCCCATAGGCTTTGATTATGCTCATCCCCTTCTTGGATGATATGGACTTGAGCCCGCTCTCGTAGACCATCGACGTCCCCTTGATCACGCTGCCTGGGTGGGTGGGGTTGAACACGTTCCGCAAGTTGATATCCAACCCGGCGGCCTTGGCCGGTTCCACGCATCTTGGATGCAAGATCCCAGCACCGAAATAGGCCAGTTCGGCAGCCTCCTCGTAGGATAGGCAGTCCAATGGCACCGCATCGGGAACCATCCGTGGATCAACACTCATGAATCCATCAACGTCCTTCCATATCTCCAGTGTTTCGGCTCCGATGGCATTGGCGATGACCGCTGCCGAGTAATCTGTACCATTGCGTCCGAACAAGGCCACATGACCATCGGCGGTGCGGCCAAAATATCCAGTGATCACCGGAACCTCTTCCCGCTCCAGCATGGCGTTGATCTTGGGTTCTATGTTCGCCCTAGTAGCCTCGATGTCTGCAGAGGCATGTCCGAACTGGTCATCGGTTATCATGCCCAGTTCATCGGCGTCTACGGCCACTGCATTCATGCCCATGTCTTGGAGCATGGTCGCCACCAGAACTGCCGACAGCCGTTCCCCATAGCTCTGGGCAAGATCGCTGGTACGTGGGGTAAGCTCTTCTAAGTAAGTTATACCGTACATGATCCGTTCCAGGCGGACCAGATGCCTGAACAGTTCATCGACCGCGGCCTGTTTTGTGAGCATTGAGGTGCTGACCTGCCCCAATATTCCCAGGTGACGATCTCTGAGGTCGGTGATGAATTGCTGGATGTCCTCGTCCCTGTGTTCGACGTTGATGAATCCGAGGATATCGTTGGTAACTCCTTGACAGGCGCTTACCACCACCGCCCGTGGGCTGTTATCGTTGGCGATGATGTCCCCGACCATCATCATCGAGATCCCATCTTTCAATGAGCTTCCCCCGAACTTCATCACCTTGCTCATGTCATAGATCCCCAATAAGACGGGCCGGTGCTCTGAGGACCGCTTCCTCGGCCTCGCCAGTTTCAAGGCCGGCGGCCTGGGCAATGTGCATGGCCATATCGATATCGATGAGGTCACCTGGCGTATGGGTGTCGGTGTTGACCAGCAGAACAGCGCCCACTTCCAGGGCTAGCTTGGCGACTAGCCCATTGCTCAGGCAGTGTCCCCTGCGGGATGACAGTTCCAGGGCAACACCGTTGTCACGGGCCAGCTGCGCCTCTTCTATAGTGAGCAAACCGGGGTGCCCCAGCAGATCGACG
>JAUVWO010000008.1 GCA_030604065.1 Methanomassiliicoccales archaeon
CCTCGGCGTTCACGTTGCACACGTCGCTCAACTCGGGGACGGCCCGGACCAGATCATCAGTGGAGAGCGCCGGATGTACAGCACCAGTGCGGTAGTCCACATAGCTGGCAATAGTTCCCCCGGTGCCGATTATGGCGACATCCCTGAGATCTGGTACATGCTCAGACAATTCCCGCATCCGCAATCCGTGCTTGGCCTTGTCGATCAGATCCATGCGGGTGTCCTCTCTGATCCGTACTCCAGCGTTGTATCCGCTCTTCAGCTTGATCACAACTACATCTGGATCGCTGAAGTCGTGATGTGGCATCAGGATGCCAGTGAACGAGCGATCTCCGTCAATGATCCTAACGGTATCACCCTCCTGGGCCTCCAAAACACTCAACATCTCGTCCACTTGCTCAGAATAGTTCATTGCCAGAGCTCCGCCGATGTATATGAATCACCGATTAAGGGTTTTCCCTGAGTCATCTGCGTATCCTGCAAACCATCGCTCTATTGGTCCTGACAATCTCGGTTGGGAACATTTCGACCAGGGATCGTGACGAACATCCATTGATACGAATCCCCTCGACATCCATGACGGCGCTGTCGACAATGGATCGGACTCCGAAACCGAAAGAAGGTAGACGATCAACGGAAAAGCCACTCAGCCCCTGGAACTGCTCGACCGAGGCGATCTGCCCTTATCAACGTCAATGGCCTTGGCCGCCTAGGGATCAACTGACTGGATGTGCCCCTCGAACAATGGTCACTATGATCTCTTCATCATCCATCATACAGACATTCTTGTCCAGATCCAACAGGGTGCCACCGATCGCCTGCACCACCTCAGCCATAGTACATGACATGATATCTGGGAGATCACGTGACCAGCGTCCATCCGACTCTGTTCCATGAAGGTACGGAGAGCATTCCCGCTTCGATCAGATCGTTGACTATGGGCCATGAAAATAAATAAAAAAGAAAAGGGGTTGGAGGAAGTGGTTTTACGGCTTCCTGTAGGCCATGGCCACCAGAGCCACTGCCAGTAGGGCTGCTATGAGCACCGCTATGATGAGTGCGGTCTCAGCAGTGAAACCGCCATCACTGCCCGGCAGGGTGATGACCATATCGTCACCGTCGTCCATGGCCACGGAGGCCTTGGCGTTCTTCATGGTGACGTTGACCGTGTAGTCAAAGGACTCCATCATGCCGTCTGCGTACTCAGTGATCATCACGGATGCACTGAACATGCCATTGGCATCGGTGGTGCCGTTTGCGACGACGTTGCCATCCGCGTCGATTATCTCCACAGTGGCACCCTCGACAGTGCTGTTGTCATCGTTGACCACCTTGATGGTCTTGGTCTCGAAGACATCGACCACACTGCCAGCGACCGCTGCTACCTTGCTCATGACCACATCGGAGACGACGGCCTCGGAATCTGCTGCGCAGTAGAGGTCGAAGTCAATGGCCGCAAGCTCACTGTCCACAATGAGCGCCTCGCTGTTGAACAGCATTATGGCGTCATCAAGCACCTCGATGTAAGCGTTGCTCACCATCACGACAGAGTCGCGGGCGAAGATGCCGTCATTGACGAAGGCATAGACGGTCACGTTCCTGAGGGCCTTGTCAGCGTCGAAGTATGGCACTTCAATGGCGACGTTGTCAATGGTGTCGGAGAACTCCAAGTAGGAGCCGTCCTCGACCACGACCGCGGTCTCCACCAGTCCGTAGGTGTTGCCGTAGCACACCACATTGGAGCCAAGGGCGTGAATGCCTATCTGGCCGTCCAGTATGTCCAGGACCCCTAGCTCGCTCAACAAGGAGGATACCATGGAATCGGTGGATATGTAACCGTACAGCAGCTCGACGACATCAATGGTTATCTCAATGTCGATCAGCTCCACGATGGCGTTGTAGACCACTGCGGCCATCTGCAGGCCATTGTAAAGAATTGCCTGGCTGACAGCCCCATAGCCGATCTCGTTGTAGCTGACGACCATGTCGCTGTCCTTCAGGTAGATGTTGTTCAGGTTGAACACCAGTATGTTGTCGCTGATGAGTCCGGAGGACTCCTCGGCGTAGATGCCAGCCAGGTCGTTGAAGGCGATGTAGTTGTCCACCACATACTCCAGGTTGGCCTGGTAGGCGTAGATACCGCGCCAGTTGAACATGATAGCGCAGCTCATGATGGTCGGCGAGGCGTCCTCTCCGGTCACGTATATCCCGTCACCGTAGTACACCTCGCTGATCTTGGTGTTCAGTATGCTTGGGGCGCAGTTGTCGACCATGATGCCAGCCACATAGAAGCCCTCGAGGGAGCTATGGGCGATAGCAGCATCAGAGGTCGGACCCAGGTACAACTTGGCCAGGTCGTGTATGGCGACCCCATTCATCTCCAGCTCGCCATAGATGTTGATATTGCTGTCCCAGTCGGCGTGCATCACCATGTTGAACATGGTCAGGGAACCGCCTTCCTCCACCTGCAGCATGCTGTCGCCGTAGTTACCGAAGTCGAAGTCAGGCACATTGATCAGGTTGAGCTCTCCACCCTCGAACACGATTATGTCGCCCGAGAAGTAGATGTTGTCATTCCTGACCTCGGATATGCCGTTCACGTACCAGACCACGTCGCAATTGCCACTCACGTGGATGGCATCGTAGACATTGTCACTGAACATGCAGTCGTCCAGCTCCACAACGGAGCCGTACATGTAGATGCCATCTCCATCGTTGCAGCTGATGAGGCTTTCGGCCACGTTGGCGAAGTCCGTGAAGTATATATAGACGCCATCGCCGTTGTTGTGGATTATGGCGCAGTAGCTCATGTAGAACTCATCGACGCTATAGACTTCGACACCATCGTAGTCGTTGAACGACACCTCACAGTCTTCCATGATCGCCAATGAGAGATCATACATGTAAGCGCCGCCGTATCCATTGTTTATGAAGACCGCGATCATGGTCAGGTTGTTGTAGGAGAAGTAGCCACTGTTCGCGTATACGGCGTATGTGTATCCATCGATGGCGCAACCGGTAACGGTCGTCTCCTGAACGAAGGCGTCCTGGATGCCATATAAGTATATGCCGGAGTAGCCGCAGTCGCTGATGACGGTGTCGTTGATGTACACGGTCATGATGTTGTACAGATGCATGCCCTGGTCACCGCAGTCGCTGATCTCGCCGTTCATGAACTCGAACGTGCCCATTCTGTAAGCATAGATGCCATCTTCCTCACAGCCGCTGATAGTGTTCCCATCGAAGAGTGCACTGTTGTCATAGCTGCCATAGACATACACGCCATCCTCACAATCAGTGATGGTGTTGCCCATCACTTCAATGTCCGAGTAGTAGCTGTATAGGCCCGTGTAGTATGAATCAGCGATGGTGTTGTCCACGATCAGAGCATAGGAGTCATAGACATCAATGCCATAATCGCACTCGAAGATCATGTTGCTCTCGATGGTGACGTTCGCCCCATCGATATAGATCCCTTCGTAACAGAGCATGATGTCGTTGGCATAGATGTCAATGGTGGTTATGTCCACGCCGTCTGGATCATCGATGTAGACACCGTACTCGAATCCGGATATGTCATTGCCAGCGATCCAATAGGTTATGCTGGCGTTGAGCAGTCCATAGTCGTAGTTAGTGTCGTCTTCTTGATCCACATATACGCCATAGTAGGCGTCATCGGAACCAGTGCCCTCGAAGACATTGTTCTGGATCACATAGATGACGTCCAGCCACATGGATGCGTTGCTGAAGTAATCGCCGTACTCGTACTGATCCACCTCGTACCAGTTGCAGATGTACAGACCGTATTCGGAAATGTTGGTGATTATATTGTCCTCGATCACGAAGTTGTAGGACACCACGGCATAGGAGAGTCCGTAATCGGACCATGCATAGTTGTCAACATACACGCCGTATTCGAAGTTGGATATCTCGTTGCCGATGATGGTCACATTGCAATAGCCGAGGAACGTGGTCTCGTCGCTCATACTAGGAGAGTAGGCGTAGGCTCCCACATAGGGATCCACGTAAATACCGTCATCGCCAGCATCATATTCATCAGGGCAGACGATGACGTTGTTCAGCACATCGAAGGTGACGAAGCTCTCCATGAACGCATTGTCATAGTTGGTTCCAGCGCCTAGGTATGCGCAGATACCATCATCCTCCACGGCCATGGTGTTGTCCGCGATGAGGACGTTCAGCGTATTGACGCCGTTGGCCCCGGCGAAGGCACCAGCAAGGGTTCCATCGATCCAGACGTCCTGGTCGAAGTCGATGCCCTCTTCCCCAGACATGTTATTGCCGGTTATGACATAGTCATAGTTGCCCTCGTAATCCGCAAAGACCCATTGACCATAGGAGGAATAATCGTGCTGCATGTTGACGTACGCGTACTGCCCCACCTCAATGCAATCATCATCTGCGATCACTTCGTTGTCCACTATCAGCACCTGGATATCGTCATACAGGTTGGCCCAGTTGTACTGGGCGTCATGACCGGACCAGAATTCGATCCCATCGTCCTCACAGACAAGGGTGTTGCCGGTTATGTTGACCAGGGCGTTGACGGTGCTGTCGGCCTGACCGCGTATTGCATTGTTGGCGTCATAGTAGTAGCCAACGTACTGGTAGATGTAGACGTCAATGCCGTCATCGTCGCTCTCTAGGTAGTTGTCGATTATATCGAGCACGATGTCGCTGGTGAAGCTGCCGTCGTAGACCGAGGCGTCGTCCTCGTAGTCATAGTAGACCATGACGGCTTCATCATCTGCCATCAAGAACGGATCCATGATGGTGTTGCCCATGATGCTGATGTCGCTCATCCGCACGGTGTCACCAAAAATGCCGTTGACGTACTCGGTGACGTAGATGCCGCAACAGTCGTCATCGATGGAGTTGGTGTTGTCCTCGATCACTAGGTCGCGGTCCAGGTTGACATTGCCCACATAGACATCTATGCTAAGGTAGGAGGTGATCATCGCCTCCTCATCCCAGGGTTCCGTGTAGGTTGCGAGTCCTTCGAAGGTGTTGTTGACCACGGTCTCATCGAGAACGACGGTCACGTTGGCCTCATCGGCCTCCACCTCTAGTACGAACCCGATCTGACAGCCGGAGTTCTCACCCGTGTTGTCCATCACGACCTTGGTGCTCTCGAAGACGAAGTCTGCCTCCGCAGGTTCGGCATAGGTGAACAGGCCCGCGGCATAGCCACCGACCTCGTAGAACACGTTGTCAGTGACCACTAGGCTCTCTGAGCCGTTATAGTAGACCTCGCTGTAGAAGTATGCAGCATCGAAGTTCATCCAGGAGAAGCTGTTGTCGACAACGGCCGCGTTAACGGTACCATTGTAGACGTATCCCATGAACCCGCCCATGTTGTCATCGAGACCGGACTTGTCGAAGCTGTTGCCCATGGCAACGAAGTCGAGATCTCCGTTTTCAACGTAGCACTGAACACCGCCGTGGACCATGTTGATCACGTCGTTGTTGTTGAATGCCACATCCATGTCGCCATTGGCGTAGGCGCCCATGGCGGCACCGTTGCCGAGCACGTACTGGGTCAGATAGATGCTGGTATGATCCGCATCATATGCGACGGGGTACCAGACGTAGCCCAGGTCAAGCGCCATGCCGACCTCGACCGCAAGGCCGTACTCGTTGGGAGTGTTCCAGCTAGTGGACTCCATGTCGGCGTAGTTGAACCGGATGTCGCCGTTATCGTAGATCACGACCTGGAACTCGTTGTTCAAGTAAGGATCGTCATTGTACACATGCCACCAGAAGACGACCTTGTCATCGGTGGTGTTGTCGTAGCCGAAGTACACCCAGTTAGAGGCCTCGAAGTTAACGTCGTAGCAGGGTACGATGAAGTTGCGACTGACATCGATGTTGCCGCCGTAACTGTTCACCGAGTCGAACTGTAGATAACCGTCACGGTTCATGTAGACGTAGTCGTACTCCTCGCCTCCGTAGAAGAAGGTGAAGTTCAGACCCACGTACTGCGGGGTAGCTGTGTTGAAGAATGTGTTTGTTGTGGTACTGTTCGCGGACTCCCAGTCATAATCGATCTCATCCACCATGAAGACACTGGCCATCATGGCGGGGGAGCCGTCGAAGGTGGAGTTGTCCACATTGGCCTCGAGATCTCCCTCGTCAGCTTCTATGTAGATGGTGTACCAGTCATTGGACATCAGGTTGGAGTCGTCGATGTCCAAGTACACATCGCCGCTCTCAGCGAAGATTGCCACGGATGAGTAGTCATTGTTGATCATCTCGCAACCGTTGGCCACGAAGTGGACATCGCCCATATCACTGCTCTCGAACATCAGACCGTATGAATTGTCATTCACGATGACATTATCAACGTAGATGGACAAAGCCAGATCAGCATTTATGTCGGCAGCGTAGTAGTTATCAATGAGCTCGGTGTCGACCATGTTGATCGTCACATTGCCAGTTGCATCTACGAATAACGCAATGTCTGAGCAGTTCTTAACGGAGACGTCAGTGAAGCTCAGGGTGACGTTGACAGGCCCCTCGAAATAGAATCCATAGCCGACATCATCCACGGTTATGTTGGAGAAGGATGCGGTCACGTCATCGGTTCCCCAGTAATAGAATGCAGGGTATTCTATCGAGTAGAACTCCACATCATCAACGCTAGGAAGAATGGCACCGGCCGAATATACGCTGATGCCCAAACTTGCGTTCTCGATGATGACGTGCCTGAACACCGAAGCGGTGGCATCGTTCTGTAGATTGATGCCATCCCACTGAGTGCTGTTGGCGGTCATGGTGATGGGTTCACCAACCGTCCCCACAGCCAGTATATAGCTGTCAGGCGAATTGGTGACGATCAATTCCACACCATCGTCCGCATAGATGGCAACATTCTGTTCAATGGTAAGACTTGCTCCTACCACCGTAACATCTCCAATCAGATAATACGAGTCCCCATCAGTCCATGTCGTGTCCGTAGTGATGCTGCCGCTCACGTAGTGATCGGCCGCACTGGCCGATCCCACATTGATCAACAGAACCATAGCGAACGCGAACATCACGACCATGATCGCTATCATGGTCTTGCGCTGCAGGAACTTGTCCCAATAGGGTTCATTCGCTACTACATTCGCATGCGTAATATAATCACCTCAATCTTAACCCGGGTCCTTCCCCTAGACTGGGGATAGGTTACCATAGAAATGTATCCAATTTACTTATATATTTTCCTAATTTTGAATAGTGTGGCCAAAAGGATTCCGTAACCCATCTGGGAATCTACGCCAATAGGGCCTCCAAATACTGTTTTTGGCACTCAATACTTAAGATTGAATAACGGTTCTCGATGCGTGCACAAGATAACGGACATCAGCATGGAGAGGGACGTGCTCGCCGAGAACCGGCATCTTGCCGAGCATAACCTTGAGCATGTCCACGCCCATGGGACGCTGGCCGTGGATTTCATGGGTTCCATCGGGGCGGGCAAGACCGCGCTCATCATAGAACTGGCCAAGCGTCTGCAGCTCAGGGGTAAGAGCGTCGCCGTGCTGGCTGGCGACGTGACCGGTATGGATGATTTCCTGAGATTCAAAGAGAACGGGATAGCCGCGGTCAACGTGAACACCGGCAACGAGTGTCATCTGGATGCCCATCTGGTCGAGCATGCACTGGAGAAGATCGAATTGGATGACATCGATGTGCTGTTCATCGAGAACGTGGGCAACCTGGTATGTCCCGCCGATTTCCCCCTGGGCACCGACCGCCGCGCGGTGATAATATCCATCACCGAGGGCGATGACATGATCCGCAAGCATCCCATGATATTCCTGGCTGCCGACGTGGCGGTGGTCAACAAGGTCGATCTTGAACAGTACCTGGATGTGGACATATCCATACTGGAGAGAGACCTGACCAGGATACGCAAGGGCGAGCGTCTGCATCGGGTGAGTGCGAAGTCCGGAGAGGGACTGGATGAGCTCATCGACGCCCTGGGCCTCTGAACCAGGGCTAATCATTTATTTATCCCGGACCCGCTATCGCCAAGCGGTGCGAAAATGAGGATACTGAATGTGGGCGGGGGCGGCAGGGAGCATGCCATTGTTGAGGCGCTCCACCGTTCCGGCGCCGATATCTATTCAGCTATGGGCAACTCGAACCCGGGGATAGCGCGCCGGTGCGCGGACACCCTCGTGGTCAAGGAGACCCATATAGAGCGGGTTTGTGAATACGCCCAGGACAAGAGCGTGGAAATGGCCTTCATCGGCCCCGAAGCGCCCCTAGAGGCGGGGCTGGCCGATGCCTTGGAATCCATAGGCATCGGATGTGTAGGGCCCAGTCGGGCCGCGGCCAGGCTGGAGACCTCCAAATCGTTCATGCGCGACCTGCTGCGGGACAACAGCATCCCTGGCAATCTAGAGTATCGTTGCTTCGACGATCTGGACGAGGCGCGCTCCTTCATCCATGACACCGAACTCAAACTGGTAGTCAAGCCAGTAGGGCTTACCGGCGGCAAGGGGGTCAAGGTCGAGGGGGAGCATCTCGACGGCAAGGACGGTGTGATCGAGTACGTCAGGGAGGTTCTTGATAGTGGTATCGGCGGTGGGGCCGTGGTGCTAGAGGAGAAGGCGGTGGGCGAGGAGTTCACCCTCATGGCATTCGTGGACGGCAGCCATCTCGCCCCCATGCCCCTAGTGCAGGACCACAAACGTGCCTACGAAGGCGACGTGGGGCCCAACACAGGAGGCATGGGTTCCTACTCGGCTGAGAACCATCTGTTGCCATTCGTCCTTGAGGAGGAGAGGGACGCTGCCTTGCGCACCATGCAGCTGACCGTAGATGCCTTGAGAAAGCAGGGGATGCCCTACCGAGGCATCATGTATGGACAGTTCATGCTAACCAAGGACGGACCACGGGTGATAGAGTTCAATGCCCGGTTCGGCGATCCTGAGGCCATGAATGTGCTCTCCATACTAGACTCGGATCTGGTCAAGATCTGCGAGGCCGTTGTGGATGGCACCCTGACCCCAGGTCTGGCGACATTCACGTCACAGGCCACGGTATGCAAGTACGTTGTCCCCGCCGGATACGGCGTAAGTTCCACTGTGGGGGCCCCGATACAGGTTGATGAGGCGGCCATAGCCAAGACCGGGGCGAAGATATATTACTCCTCGGTGAACACCGATGGTGATATGGTCACCACCACAAGCTCCAGATCGCTGGGGGTCGTGGGCGTGGCCGATACCATCGATGAGGCGGAGAAGCAATGCGAGGCGGCCCTAGGCTACGTGCGCAGCGACGCCATCACCGTGCGTCACGATATAGGCAAGAGCGAGTTGGTGCAGCGCCGGATCGACCATATGCACCAAGTACGAGGTGAATAGGATGTCACTAAGCAACCTAGACGTGATCGCGGACGCCATCATGTCCGAGCTGGACGAGAGGGACACCGTGCGCGAGATAGCCATCAAATCATCCCGGGCCATAATCCGCATGTCCGGGAACGTGGTCCACTCCATGCACCGCGATGAGGATACCACCGAGACCATGGCCGCCGCCATCGAGGAGGCCGACCGCCTCCGTTGCCTGCTGGATGACCATCCAGGACTATGGAACTCCGGACTGGTGGGAGACGCCATGCAGGAGCTATCGGAGGCCGCAATAATGGCCTCCATCTTACGCTGCGAGCCCCTGCCCAGCCCATGGGAGATATCAGTACCGCCCAAAGCGTACATCATGGGCCTGGCTGACTGCGTGGGCGAGCTGCGACGTTTCGCCCTGGAGGCGCTTAGACGAGGGGATGTGCCCATGGCCGAGGAGTACCTAGAGACCATGGAGGATATCTTCAAGGTGATCATACGATTCGATTACCCCGATGCCATAGTGGCAATAAGGCGCAAGCAGGACATCGCCCGATCGCTGCTGGAGAAGACTCGGGGCGAGGTCGCCGTCGCCGTCAACAATCAGAGACTCCAGGACCTGCTGGTCCGAGCCTTCGATGTCCTGGAATGAAAGGGAGGCGCTAGCGCCTCTTCCTCTTCTTTCCCTTCTTCCCTTTCTTTTTCTTCTTCACCGGACGCCGGTAGATGAGAACAAAGGTTATGCCCAGAAGCACCAGCAATAGCAGCAGCAGGCCATTGGTGAGATCGTAACTGGTCTGCCCCTTGTATACCGTGGTCGTGATGGCCGTACCGCCGTTATCGAACTTGACGAACTCGTTGTCCGGATCTATCTTGACCGTTATGCTATAGGCCCCGGATCCTAGGTCTTGAACGATCCAGTTGTAGGTCACGAGGGCAGAGTCGTCCGATCCCACATCAACGGTGGTGTTGTAGATCTGCGCATCGCCATTATAGATGGTCACCGGCACTCCGACCGCGTCTATCAACCCACTGTTGAACACCGTGGCGGTGATCACTATCGGCGTATAGACGTTGAGGTAGAGCACCCGCTCCATTGTCTCGTATTCACCGGCATCGCCGGAGGAGGACACGTCCACCTTGATGCCCAGGCGCTGCTCCACCGTCGGCATGGTGACGTTGATGTAGAACACCCCATCGCGGGAAGTGTCCTTGCTTGGAGATATTGTACCAGTATATACGTCCGGACCGATCAGCGAGGCTTCCATGGAGTAGGTACCATTGCCCTCACCCGGTCCTCCGAGGCAGGTGACGACGTACATGTAGGTCTCACCGGTCGATGAGGCCAGAGGGCCATCGATGCCCACGTACATCGGCGAATGACCCTCCTCCGCCGAGACGGGTAGAGCGACCGCGGTCAGTACAAGCATCAAGGCCAGCAGCATCATTGCTTCTTTCTTCGTGAGAACACCCCCCTCGATATGGACATGAGTATGACCATGGTCATCATGGCCACCGCGATGCCTGCCATTATCAAAGTGATCGTCGGCAGGCTGGAGTCGCTAAGGTACAGATCATCACCGGTCACACTCACCCCGCCTTCGATATCGAGTTCGACCATATTGGGCAGCAAGCTCAGTGATGCGTACTTTGTCGTATCGCCATCGGAGGCTGCCATGAGCACCAGCTCGGCGTTGGGGCTGGGGTTGTCACGCCCGGTCGGTGTGAACACCACCTTGATCTCCCCCACCTTGCCGGAGTCCAAGGACATTTGGTCGATCGTGACCCAGTCCTCATCTAGTATGGTGACCTGCCAGCCCAGGGCTGATAGCTGATCGAGGTTCGTTATCGACAATCGGAACGTATCCCCATCGTTCCCATCGTTGGCGATGGTCACATCGTATGTGTAGTTCTGCCCATCGGTGGGTTCCCCGTCGTTCACGGACAATGAGACCTCGTAGATGGGCGTCACATCGAAGTTCAACGCCACCTGGTCGGCAACGCTATTATCATCGACCGCCCGAACGGACACGTAAGCAGCCGTATGGCTCACACCCACATCCTCTGGTGTCTTCACCGTCACCGTCACGTAGGCTGTGTTGGCTGTACCATAACCCAGTTCCACCGTGTCCTGCGAGAACGTAAGGTCATAGGTGGTCACCACCGAGGTGAGCACCCCCGTCTCTGGCACGTTGCCCAGGTTCTCTATCGTCACCGTGTATACCGCTTTGCCTCCGGGGGCTATCGTCGGCACGTCGCCATCGTATTCGATGGTTATCCGACGCGTTTCGATCTTCGGTATCTCTACGGACACCACCCTGCTCGTCTCCAGCTCCATCTCGGTGCTGGTGAAATAGGTCACGGATATGCCATTCTCGGTCCCCACTGCCGAATAGTCGACCGCATATGTCCCGGTCGGCAGGTATACAGCGAAGTTGCCAGCGGAGTCGGACTCGAAGACATGATCGATGTTGCCGTCATTCATTTGCACCGTGGCCGACCTAGCCTTGTCATAGTACACCGTCTGACCCTTGAACAGCACCGATGCCTCCAACTGAAGATCGTAGGACGCGGACACGTAGGGCAGCACGGTAATATTGCCTAGATATGACTCAGTACCACCGGTGCGGACCGCATAAATGGAATAATCTCCCGGCGCCAGATCCAACGTTGTACCTCCAGAGGCAATTGACACTTCCGTGCTGACCGCGGTCTCGTTGGTGGCGGTCAAGGTGACTGCGCCAGAGACCGACAGTCCATTGAGGTCGAGCAGGGACATGTCCATGGTGCTGTTGTCCAGATAACGTTCGAGGGCGATATTGATCGCCGTATAGGAGGATACAGTGGTCGCCTTGCCTCCAATATATGTAACGAACCTCTGGCCTAGATCTGTCCTCTCGATCATGTGGACATCTACGGTGATCATGTACGACCCATGGGGAACGAACACAGTGACCTCACCTAGACCATTGGTTGTCACCGCTATCTGCGTTCCATCGGATGCTGTTATCAGCACCTCGATGCCAGAGTGGGTGAAGCTCGATCCATCATAGGTCAGGGATGTCTTGAGCCTCTCCGCCAGATCGGTGGTGATCACGAGCTCATTATCGAACTCGTCCAAGGTAACGGTCTCCAGGAACGCATAGTTGCGTCCAAGATAGTCGGAGACCGCATGGACATGGTATTCACCCTCTATCAGATAGATATTGAAGTCGGCGGCCTCGGACACGGTTACCGTCTCCGGCCCCATGAACGTTATATCCGTGACCCTGTCATAGGTCAACGTGACCTCGACCAGCACCCTGCGGACGATCTCGATGTCCAATTCGTCGACGTCCTCATCCACAGCCACAGCGATAGAGGAACTGTACTGATATCTCAGTAGGTCATCCCCAGGGCTGACGTTCTGCTCCACTATCACATCATAGTTACCGGGCTGCAGCAGGACGGTGTACCGCCCATCGACCCCAGTGGTCACACTGGTGGTGACCGCAGTTCCTCCCTGAGAGTCGAACTGGACAATAATGCCTGGCATTCCGCCGGCTAAGGTCACCTGACCGGTCACCGCGCGCGGTTCTGCGGCCAGTTCAATGTCCTCGATGGTGTCGGACGACACCATATTCAGGTATGTGGAGCTGGTGACGAACCCGCCCTTGGATGCGGTGAGTGTGTAGGAACCGCCCTGAGGCAGCACAACCTCATATCCGCGATGATCAGTGATGACGGTCTTGGTGCGGCCGTTGATGTCTGTGATGGTGACCGCCGCCCCCTCTATGCCTTCATTGAAATCCTTGTTGCCGTCGGCGATGGCATCGTACCACACATCGCCGGAGACATTCACACCATAGGACAATGACACATCGATACTACGGTCAACGGTGACGGAGATGTCCTTCCAGTAGACCTGATGACCGTTTGTGCAATACAACCGATACACGTCCGCAGGCAGGTATGCAGTGAATGAGCCGCCCTCATTGGTCACGAATGCCATGATGGCTCCGGAGGCCTTGGACGTCATCTCCACATTAGTGAATCTCTGCAGGGTGGCGCCTGCAGTGACTGTGCCCTCGACCTTGAACGCTTTGGTCAGCTGAAGCTCGTTATCGCTGTCGGCTTCCACAGTGCCCAGGTAAACGTAACGCTCGCCAGCCAGCACGGTCAGGCAGTACACGGTGTAATCGCCCTCGGGAACGGTGGCGGTGAAACGGCCCAATGAGTCTGTAGTGACCCATAGTGTGGTGTCATCTGACAGTATGCCCACCTTGGCCGACTCCGCCCTGAGCTCGCCCACCCACAGGGTGCCGGAGATGGTCATGGCATCGTTGACCACGAATGTTCTCTCCAGCACGTGTCCCTGCCCCAATTCGAAGGTCTGATCGCCTATGGAAAGGTCGCTGCGGTTCAGCTCTACGGAGTAGTCGCCAGGAAGAAGGTCAACGAAGTCGAACATACCTGATGAGTCGCTGGTAGCCACCGAAACGCGCCCGTTAGCAACATCGGTGAGCAAGACCTCCATATCAGAAAGTATCCCGCCGTCCGAATCGACCAGGGAGCCTACTATCATGGCGGTCACCACGCCCACATCATGAGTGATATCGCTGTAAGGCATCAGTGTGAAATCGCCTGCCTCGATATCGTGGCCGTCGATGTCCACCACCACGATGCCGGAGCATGGGGGTATGCCATTGAACTCGTAGTGACCCTCATCATCGGTGACCGTGCTGATCCGCAGCCCGGTGGTCTCGTTGATCAGGGTCACGGTAGCGTTGGCCACTGGACCCTCGCCGTTGTCAAACTCATCATCGGCATCGGCATCGATGAACACGTTACCGTGCATGTCTGCGGAGGTGAGGGTGCGATCGGTGTTGATCATGTAATCATAGTAGCCATCGCCATTCTCGTCAATGGGTTCGCGCATGGCCAAACCGTAGCTGATGTTGTACGTGTCGTAACCGAGCTGTGCCTCACCCAGTTCTGTTCGGAGGTCAAGGTTGCCATAGGTGTAGTACACATTGACCTCGCCGAAGGGCGCTATGACCTCGTAGCGGCCGTCAGAACCGGTCTGCACCACTTGATGCGGTATGCCGTACTCGTCGACCACGGTGACCCACACGTCTTCGTACGGGCTGCCATCATCGGTGGTCAGCTGCCCGCTGATGAGTGCACCGTCATAGTACTGAACGAACACCACGCCGGACTGCAGTGCGTTGGCTGTAGCGTCCACAACCCCATCGATCAGGCCCGCGTTTATCTGCTCCTGCAGATAGATGGCCTCCTCGATCCCAACCGCCCTCCAGGCATCTGGATGATCTGCGATCAGGTCACTTGGGAACGGGTTGTAATATGCGGTCCTGTAGACCATACGGAAGTGGGTCATGTTCCAGGCCTGCATGGGCTGATAGTTTACCAGACTGCCAGATATTCCAGGTATGCCCTGCTCGGTCAGTCCAAGGTCCGATGGCCCAAAGCCCATGAAAGTGTCATAGAGCAGACAGTCGTAGAACATGTCCTCGTATACGATGGCATAGTCAACGATGACCATATCTGATGTGACGTCCTCCACCAAATGATAGTTGCCATACTGGTCCACCGCGTATATCTGGTAGAAGTCCACGGGAGCGTTGGTGTATGGATCGATCACGTGGTCGGACAGCTTGGCCGGGGCGTAGAAGATGTTATAGCCCAGGGCCGAGAACGGGAACAGCCTGGCATCGATGGCGAAGAAGCCTATGTCGACACCGGTGGTGGTCCTCATGTCATGGTACAGATCGGTCACGCCCTCGAGGCCCAACTGGCTGAGTTCCACCCGTGCGGCCGCATACTTGGCGTTGATCGCAGTGAGTGTGGAATCATAGGGCCCATACACATCCGGGTCGTTGAGGACCACGCTGATGTAATCTGAGGAGTTGTCCATGATGTCACGTAGCTTCACCACATCGACCCCGTGGGACTGCAGCAGGGCATTGACCTCGGGATCGTCCATGCCTGTGTACTCCAGTGCCCTGACAATGAACAGGGATATGCCCTCCTCTTCGCCCTGGGCTGTTATGAAGCTCCCAGCGAACTGGTAGGCATTCTGGTAGTTATCGGCAACGGTGGGATGCTCACCCAGCTCCGCTGCCTCGAAACCATAGTCCCACCAAGACAGGAACGCCGCCCGATCCTCGATGGGCAACGTATCATAATCGGTGACGTTCTCTCCCGAGAACCAATCCCATGCCTGTGGCCAATAGGTGTTGGGCATAGGCATGCTGTAGCTGAATGCGCCCAGATACCACAGGTCGCCATGGGAGTAATCGGCCGGCCTGATGAAATCCGGCATGGTGTCATAGATCTCCTGGTCATAGTCGGACTTGAGTTCCGATGGTATGCCAGCATCGATGGCCACCCAGACGTTAGGTAGCACAATTAGGAAGACTATCACGATGGCCCCGCCGACATGTCGTAGTTTCACCGTGCGTTTGACCGTGATCCAGAGTCCTCCGCGAGCGACGGATATGCCTTTAACCAGGTCGGTGAGTTTCATCCATCCTATCAGGAGTGCGGTCATCCAACCGGCCATTACAGCGAAGGCTGGAGACGCGTTGAACAGATATCTGGCCTGCACAGCGGCCATGTAGATGGAAACCAGGGACCACACGACCACGAACAGGAACGCCGGGGCGATGTTCTTGGGCACCTTAGAGAGGGCGTAGCCCACACCCACCAAGGCCAGCCAATAACTGATAATACCGAAAGCGAACACGAAGTTGGAGAATTCCGGGGACTGCGCCTCGGAGATGGTCGAGTACAGCTTGTTCTCAGTGAAGTAGCCGAACCCAGTGACTATCATTCCATATAGGCTCGGGAGCAGGAAGGCCGTCAGTGCGACCACTGCCAACCCTATGATCGCGAGCACGGGGAGGACCAAGGTCCATGGGTAATCACGGGTGGCCACGAATATGAGACCGACCATGAACATGCCTATGCACAAGAACAACGGAACGTTGTAGTACGGGTTCCAGTAGTCCAATCCCAGGTATACCGGGGCCATGACCAGCATGGCGGTGAACACCAGGACGGAGACCGACAACCAGGAACCCATGGAATCCGAATTGCGGAAGCGGTCGACCAGCAGCTGGAACAGGAAGTATACCAGTACGATGACCAGCATGTAATCGAAACCCTTCCATATCATGGCCACCGCAGCCAACGAAACGCCTCCCAACATGGAGTATATTAAGGATACCTGGTTCTGGTCCAAATAGGCCTTGATGCCCTTGGTAATGGAACCGCGATCCTTCCAATTAGATACCCAGCGGTTCCCTTTAATGGTAGAAAGCGACATCAACAGGAAGTAGAAGACCCAGGTGCCAAAGAATAGTATCATGGCGTCGTGGTCCGCGTTGGACATGACGCTACGCTGGATGTGGCCAGCCATGATGGCGAACAGGAACGCCGCTATGAGCCCGGCGCGGTTGCCGAATGCCTGTCGACCGATCATGTACACCGGGATCACGGTCAGGGTGCCCCAGATGGCAGTGGACATGACCAAGGAAAGGCCTACAGCATCGGACTGGACCATGCCCACGGAGTCGAGGACCATTCCAGATACCGCTACCGACCAATCGTATAGCGGCGGCCTGACGTTCCTCATGCCAGAGGGATAGTTGATCAATGGGTCGAACACGAGGTGCTCGCCGCTGCTCATGATGTTGTCAATGACCCTCAAATGTTGATAAGAGTCAGATCCTCCCGAGAGCAGGTACCCGTTGTCAACCGACAGATCATATCCATAGTAGGCCCGTACGAATAAGGCCAGGAACATAATCAGTGTCAAGATGACCAATGTGTGCCAATTTCGACCCCACCACGTGCCTTCATCTTTGCGGGAGGGGGCGGTCGCCCTTCTCCTGCGAGCTTCTGCCGGGGGGGTGCTCGGCACGTTCCTCTTCCTTGCCATCATTGAGTCTCCTAGCAGAATACTGGCCCTCAAATAACCCACTTGCTATATATAGATTGTTCAAATAATGGGGGTCAATCTGGCATGGCCAGATAGTCCAAGGTGTAGTCTAGTCCGACATGCTCCTCAAGATGGCCTCTGCGGCAGCTCTAGGATCATCTGCACCAGATATGGTACGACCCACGATGACGTGGTCAGAGCCCGCTCTCAATGCCTGCAGGGCGCTGCCGCCCTGAGCGCCGACACCGGGTGACAGGATCAAAAGATCGCCGACCAAACGCCGCATCGCTGCGATCCGCTCCGGTCGGGTGGCAGGGGCGATGATGCCTTTGGCGCCACACTCCACCGCTAGCATCGCAATGGCCTCTGCGGCCGGAGCGGTGAACATCTCTCCTCCGGGGTGGCTCATCTCGGTGACCACGAACACCTCGGCATCGTTGGCGGCATCCACCGCCGCCTGGATGGAGTCTCTTCCAGGAAAGCCATGCACTATGACCCCAGAGGCCCCTCGGTCCACGGCCTGTTCCACTATCAATCGATTGGTGTTGGGGATGTCCGCTATCTTGAAGTCGCATATCACCGGAACCATTTCCGACAGATGGGTGATGGTCTCTGGGCCACCGGCCAGCACCAGCGGCCAGTTGATCTTGATCGCGTCCACCAGATCATGGACCGATCGGGCCACGGCCATGGCTTGACCCACATCGGTCTCGTCCAGCGCCAGGATAAGTCCAGTGTGCCTTCTCATCACCTTCGGCTATCGACTCCTCTTCGTAAAAAGCTTGTCCAGGGACAATGTTAAGAGCAACGGGCACATCCCTTTGACCATGGTCGAGAAGATGGGGTGCGGATCTGCCCACATTGGCCGATTACCGACTGGATGCCAGCTTTGTCGCCAGGGGGCCAAGATGGTGCTTCTGGTGACCGGACTGTGCGGCAACGACTGCCCCTACTGCCCGCTGTCCGATGCACGCAAGGGAAAGGACGTGATATTCGCTAATGAAATGAAGGTCACCGACATCGAGGGCGTGTTCGAGGAGGCCGATGCCATGGAAGCCTTGGGCACCGGCATCACCGGAGGTGACCCCCTGCTGGTACTGGAACGCACCTTGTCAATGATAGCGGGACTGAAAGCCAGGTTCGGGGCCGACCATCACATCCACCTGTACACCGCCACCCTGGACCTAGAGGCCTTCGCCTCCCTGGAAGGAGCGGGTTTGGACGAGCTTCGCTACCACCCCCCCGCAGAATCCTGGAAGCAGGCCGATCTAGAACAGATGGCCCGGTTCAAACGGTATAGCCACATGGACATTGGGCTGGAAGTCCCGGTGCTTCCTGGAGAGGCCGCCGGGCTACGGACGTTGTTGCAAGAGGCCTCAAGGATCGATCTGGACTTCGTGAACCTCACCGAACTTGAGTTCTCCGAGGGCAATTATCAGGCGCTCCGGCTGGCCGGACTGTCGCCCCGGGACGATGTATCGGCGGCGATCGAAGGCAGCGAGAAGCTGGCGATGGAACTGCTGACTGAACCATGGGGTATACCGGTGCACTACTGCTCTTCATCGTTCAAGGACGGGGTGCAGCTGCGCAATCGGCTCCTGCGCCGGGCCGAAAGGATCGCTGGCCCAGGGGATGTGGTCACCAATGACGGCACCCTGCTGAAGGGTGTGATCGAGGGTGTGGACCCCACAAAGACCAGGGAGTTCCTGATGTCAGAGTTCAACGTGCCCGTCGAGCTGATGAGAATGGATCCTGAAAGAAATCGTTTGGAGGTCGCCCCCTGGGTCCTTGAGGAGATATTCCAGGAGATCGACCTCGATTGTCACATCGTGGAGGAATACCCCACCGCAGACAGGCTTGAGGTGGAGCGCACTCCGCTCAGGCGACGCTGATGCTCTGCACGTCGTGGTGTCGGTTCACGATGTCCCTGGCGATCTTCAGGTTGCGTCCGGCCTTTCCGATGGCTCTGCCCTTGACCTTAGGGTCCACGGTGACTGTGGCATGGGTGATATTACCCCGCTCCTCCATCTCCACCTTCTCCACCTTGTAGATGTAGAAGACGTTCTTGATGAACTGCACCGGATCATCAGAGTACTCAACCACCTGGATGTCCTTCCCGGTCAACTGTTTGAGCCGGATGACGTTCTCGCCCTTCCTGCCAACGGCCTTGTTGGCCTGGCCTGGCTCGACCACGAAGACCAGCTTGTCCTCTAGTTCCATGCAGTCCTTGGTGCTGGTCTTGGTCGTACCCTCGAAGAGTGATATGTATCTCAGGGTGTCCGCGGTAAAGGTAATGTCTGCCATGTCAACACAACAAAAGGATATTGGACGAACCTTTGTCGATCACCGCCATAGCGGAGACCCCGAAAGGCTTCCCACAGAGAGTTCCCAGGTCCTTGTTGTGACCCTCGAAATGGAACACCTTGACCTTGAGGTCGCCGGTCATCAGCTCCTCGTTGGGGCAGTTCCTAGCCAAAATAACCAGCTTGGCCCGGCCGTCGTTTACGGCGTCCAGGGTCTGCTTCACACCCAGCACCACCTCGCCGGTGGCCATGGTAGTCTTCAGAGCTCTATCGATATCGATCATTTCTCTGCCTCCTTCTTTACAGGTGCATATACCAGATTCACAGCTCCAGTGCCGAGAGTAACCGGCTGCCCCACTATAATATTTTCTGCGACTCCTTCCAGGGGATCCACCTCGCCGATGATGGATGCGTGCAGCAGATGGGCCGCCGTTATCTCGAACGCTGCCCTGGCCAGCACCGAGGATTTCTTGCCCGAGATGCCATGCCTACCGATGGCTTTCACATCGCCATCGTTGGACATAAGATCGGCGACCAGCATGATATGTCTCATGTCCACGCTGAGACCCTGCTCATCAAGGGTGCGGGACGCCTCGAGCATGATGGCGTTTCGGGCCGCCTCAATGCCCAGCACATCCTGTATCTCAGTGATGCTGTTGGTAGTGGTCCGGGTCTGGTCCACTAGATCGACGGTCATGACCTCCTTTAGGTTGCTACCTTCGGTGTAGACCACGTATTCCTCGCCAAGCTTGCGTATGACCGCCCTCACTATGCCATCAAGACCGCGGATCTTGGCCACCTTGAGAGCATCGACCACGTTCTGTAGCTGCTTGAACGAGCCCTCCACTGCGCTGATGACGATCTGCTGGTCATCTTTGTCAATGGCCGCATTGTCCTTTCCGATCTTTCGCACCGGGCGGAGTTTCATTATCCGATCTTTGATGTCCTCAAGAGTGATGCCCTTCTGCTGAATCTTGCGCCGGTCGGGCTTTATATAAACCTTCATGTTGACGATGTCGGCCTCTATGTCCGCAATGTCAATGAGAGTGGTCACCTCTATATAAGAAGCGATCTCCCTGACCTTATCCACATTGAGGCCGACCCTGCGGTCCAAGTGAATGGTCATCATCGGCGTAGATGGTACCCGACGAGCATCGACGATCTCGATCAGCCTGGGAAGACCTAGGGTCACGTTGATCTCTGCTACACCGGCGTAGTGAAAGGTACGCATGGTCATCTGGGTGCCGGGCTCGCCTATGCTTTGTGCGGCGATTATTCCAGCGGACTCGTTGGGGTCCATCGAGTGGTTGACGAACCGCAGGTTGGCCGCCGACAGTATCTCCTTGAGTTTGTCCTCGGGGATGTCAATGCCCTCCAATCTATCGGCTATGCGGATGACCATTGCCATTGGCAAGGTCATGTCCATGTCCTTGAGCAGTGCTATCATGCGATTCTCGGTCTCGGTATACGATCGGCCCTTGTTCTTGGGCAGGCTGAAGGTCTGAGGAGGTTTCTCCTCCTGGATCTTCTTGGCCACGGCCGCCTTGGTGCGCCGGCGGGCTTTCTTCCCCAACTTGGCGCTCACATCCTCGGCCTTGGCCCGATCGCTGAAAAGCTTCTCCAGATCCTCGATAGAAGCGTCCTGCATGTCGCCGATGGTCGGGTAGCTCTTTTCCCCCACGGGAAGCTTCATGAGCGTCTCGATGTCCTCATCGACTATGTCCCTGCGTCGAAGCGCGTTGATGGTGTCCTTCTGTGCCATCACTCATCACCTCCATCGAAACCAACGTCCTCAATACTGCTATCGTCCTCGGCCTCCATCAGATCCTTCTCGATGGTGGCGTAACCGGTGCTCTGGCGCTCCTCTATCCTGGCCAGCAACTCTGCCTCGTCACCAAGGACCTCGTCAAGGACGTCGTCGATGTCAAAAGCGTCACCCTGGAAGGCACGGGATGGGTCAACGCCGTCCTCACCGTACATGAACTGTATTATGGTATCTGCGGTGTTGCGCACGGTGCCATCCTGCTTCATCTTCAAGTCCTCTAGCGCCGATATGAGACGCCTCTGCATGTAGCCAGAGCGGGATGTCCTCACCGCAGTGTCCACCAGACCTTCCCTGCCACCCATGGAGTGGAAGAAGAACTCGGTTGGTCTTAGGCCACTCTTATAGGAATTGGTGACGAAGCCTTTGGCCGCTGCGCCCAGATCCCCCTTGGCGAAGTGGGGCAGGGTGCGGTTCCAGTAGCCACGATTCAACCTCTCGCCACGAACCGCCTGCTGGCCTATGCAACCGGCCATCTGGGACAGGTTGAGCATGGATCCCCTAGCCCCGGACCGGGCCATGATGACCGCGCTATTGTTCATACCGAGATGTCGGCCAGCAATACGGCCGGCCTCGTCCCTGGCGTTGCCAAGAACCCTCATGACCTCTACCTCCAATGTCTCCTCCATGGAACGCCCTGGCATCTGCTCGAGTATGCCCTCGCGATAGGCGGCAACGAAGTCATCGACCTTGTGCACCGACTGCTCGTTGACCTCCTCGATCTGGCGCTTGGCCTCATCGGGGATGTCCTCGTCATCGATGCCAGTTGTGAATCCACAGTTCATTATGGCACCGATGGCCAAGCGGGTCACGGTGTTGATGAATACCCGGACGGCATCGGAGCCGTAGTCGCGGGCGATCTTGTCCAGGATCTTTCCTTTGAACGAACCTATGGCTCGCTCATCGATGGTACCGCAGATGAGATTGCTATCGCGAATCTTAACATAGGCATCGAACTCGCACTTCTCCTTCTTGCAGGAGTTGCATTTCTCGCATATGGACGAGCGGAAGGTGGCGTTGAATCCCTCGGGAAGCACCATTGAGAAAAGCTGCTTGCCGCTCCAATACTCCACCCCATCCTCCACCTTATAGGGCAGTGGCATGTTCTTTTCCGGTAGGCGGCGGAGCAACATTATGGCCTCCGATTTGCTGTATTGCGATTCCCCGTGGGTAAGCATGAACGCACCGGTGATGTGATCGTGGATAGCACCTATGATGGGGCCGCCAAACCTTGGAGACAGAATGTTCTCCTGCACCTGCATCAGCACCCGGGCCTCGGCCCGAGCCTCGTCGCTCTGCAGCACATGGAGATTCATCTCGTCGCCGTCGAAATCGGCGTTATAAGGCGGGCACACGCACAGGTTGAACCTGAATGTCTTCCAGGGCATCACCTTGACCCGGTGAGCCATCATGGACATCCGATGCAGCGAAGGCTGCCGATTGAACAGCACCACGTCACCGTCCATTAACTGACGTTCCACCACGTAGTCCAACTCCAGGCCCTCGGCCACCGTCTCCGCGTTGCGATCGGTGACCCTGATCCTGCGGCCGTCCTGCCGGATGACGTAGTTGACACCCCCCAAATAGTCCTCGCACTCGGGTTCCGGACCGCGCAGGACCAGCTCCTTAAGCATCTCCATATTCTGCTCGGTCACATGCACCGGTACGGTGAGCTCCCTAGCGGCGTAGACTGGTACGCCCACGTCGTTGATGGATAGCAAAGGGTCGGGCGAGATGACGGTACGGGCGGAGAAATTGACACGCTTACCGGACAGGTTGCTCCTGAAACGACCCTCCTTACCCTTAAGCCTCTGGACCAGCGTCTTCAGCGGTCGGCCCGATCGGTGCCTGGCCGGAGGGATTCCCGATGTCTGGGTGTCGAAGTAGGTGGTTATGTGATACTGGAGCAACTCCCATAGATCCTCCACGATCAGCTGCGGGGCGCCAGCGTCACGGTTCTCTCTAAGCCTCTGGTTGATCCTGAGAACGTCGACCAGCTTGTGGGTCAGGTCATCCTCGGACCGGTCTCCGGACTCAAGGGTGATCGATGGACGCACCGTCACAGGGGGCACCGGCAGGGCGGCTAGCACCATCCATTCAGGCCGGCATGAATCGGGGTGTATGCCCAGGGGGATAAGGTCTTCGTCGGGAATGCGCTCTAGGCGCTCCCTGACCTCCTTGGGCGTAAGCTTATGCCCCTCCTCGCGGAAGGTGGTCGGCTTGTCCAAGGCGATCTTGAGCTGCTCGGCGTTGCAGTGCGGGCAGATCGGACGGGACGAGGCGTCCTTGGCCGTCGCCTTGCTCAGCAACTTGAGGTCTATGGTGTCGTGACCGAGCTCGCCCATCTCCTCCATGGTATTAAGGTACTCGCGCACTTGCTCATCGGTGAGCAGGATCCGACCGCAGGATCGGCAGGTGGACTGGAGCAACTTCTTGATCTCCTTGATGAACCCGACATGGATGACAGGCATGGCCAGATCGATGTGACCGAAGTGACCGGGGCACTCATCCACCTTGTGACCGCACGTCTTGCAGCGCAGCCCGGGCTCAATGACACCCAAATGGGGATCCATTAGACCCATGTCGATGGGGAATCCATCGTCATCGTATGTGTCAGCGGTTATGATCTTGGTGGCCGACATCTTCCTCACCTCGTCCGGGGACAGGCAGGAGAAGCGGATAGACCCTATCCTTTTTGAAACTCCTCGCATCATCGCAAATCCTCCAGTTGAAGCCTCATGGCGACACCAAGCGACAGCAGCTCATCCATTAGCAGCTTGAAAGCATACGAGGTCTGCACCAGGGATATGCTGGTATTGTTGCCGCACACGGGGCAACGCAGTGAGCCACGGCGATCCATGATGGCAACGTGACCGCAGTTGGGGTTCCCACATATGTACTGCGTGGTACCGTCGGACTCGTCCAGCAGACGGTCCTTGATGACCATGGCAGCACCATGACCGATAAGACAGTCCCTCTCCATCTCACCGAACCGGAGACCCCCTTGGCGGGAACGGCCCTCGGTCGGTTGGCGGGTCAATATCTGCACAGGACCCCGAGAACGCACGTGCATCTTACCGGACACCATATGGTGCAGCTTCTGGTAGAAGATCACGCCGATGAACACCTCTGTCTCGATCTTCTTACCTGTGATGCCATCATACATGACCTCCTTGCCGGTGGGTTTGAACCCGTTGCGGTTAAGGGACTCCCTAAGGGCCTGCTCGTTCTCCCCAGAGAAAGCGGTACCGTCGATGAACCGGGACTCCATAGAACCGACCTTGCCACCCACCATCTCCAAGACATGAGCCACCGTCATCCTCGAGGGGATGGCGTGGGGGTTAATCACCAGATCTGGTATGACCCCCTCGGATGTGAACGGCATGTCCTCCATGTGCACCAAGCGTCCTACGACACCTTTCTGTCCGTGCCTGGAGGCGAACTTGTCCCCCAACTCGGGAATCCTCTGATCCCTGACCTTGACCTTGACAAGACGGGACCCGTTCTCAGATTCGGTGACCATCACCGAGTCCACGAATCCCTTCTCCCCTGGGCGAACGGTGATCGACGTCTCCCTCCTCTTCTGAGGGGTGAGGAAGTCGGTCTCTTCTTCCAGGAACCTCGGGGGCGATGTCTTGCCTATCAGCACATCCCCGCCCTTGATAGCGGTCTCCGGCGATATGATGCCGTCCTCGCTCAGGGTGGAATACGATGTGTCGGCCCTTGCACCTCTAACATCAGGGGAGGGTATCTCGAAGTGGTCCTCCTGTCCGCCAGGGTAGCGTCGCTCCTCTGCGCGGTAGGTCCTCATGAAGGTGCTGCGACCCAGGCCCCTCTCTACCGAGGAGCGATTTATGACCAATGCGTCCTCCATGTTGTATCCATGATACGACAGGACGGCGACCACGAAGTTCTGACCCGCAGGGCGGTGGTTGAAATTCACGAACTCCATGGTCTTGGTCTGGACCATAGGACGCTGTGGATAGTGCAATATGTGCCCCCGGGTGTCAGGACGAATCCGGTAGTTACTGGTAGCGATCCCCAGTGACTGCTTGGCCATACCCGCACCCATGGTGACCCTCGGAGACGAATTGTGTTCAGGATAGGGGACGAGGCCGGCACAGGCGCCAAGGACCATCATGGTATCAAGCTCCATATGAGTCTGGCCCGGTTTAATCAGGCTTGGTTCCTGCATGTCCTGGTTGCAATAACGACATCGAAGGATGGCATCACCCTCCTTGCCAGGATTCATCCAATCCAGATCCGTCTGGCTGATCGCGCGGGAGCAGCTGGGGCAGCGATCGGGTATATCGAAGGGGGTGACCGCAATGAACGTGTCCTCCTCTTCCTCGGCATCGACCCACTCCATGATGCCCTCTCGGAACATATCTGACCATCGCACTCGGTTATCCCGTATGGCCTCGATGTGTTTGCGGGTGAGCACGGTGCGGCAATCCTTCACAACAAGCAGAGGGCGACGGAGACGGCCCTCGTCACAGTTGATGATGACCTCGCCCATCTCCTCGTCGTACCGAACGTTTATCTCGTGGGAGAGCAGCCCGCAGCGACGACGCTCACGGACCTCGTTGACCAGCTCCTGAGCGTTCTCATGCATACCTATCAGGTCACCGTTCACGTAGACATTGGTGCCCCGACGCTTCTGACCTAGGACCTCCTCCACGCCTTGATCGTTAAGGAGCCACTTAACGTCACCCTCACGGAAACCCTCGGAGACGTTGATTATGAGAGCCGCATTCTTTACCAGACCGCAGTTCTGGCCCTCGGGGGTCTCGGAGGGGCATAACCTGCCCCATTGAGTAGGGTGCAGATCACGGGCCTCGAAGTGGGGCTGGCTGCGGGTAAGGGATGAGGTCACCCTTCTCAAATGGCTGAGAGTGCTCATGTGTGACGTTCGGTCCAGGAGCTGGCTGACCCCGGCCCTGCCGCCCACCCAGTTACCTGTAGCTAGTGCGTGCAGGAGACGATGCGTCAACATGTCCGGCCGTATGGCGCTAGATATGCGTATCTCCTTCTTCCGAGCGAAATTACGCTCCAGCTGGTACTTGAGGTCCTTCATCAAATTGGTGAAGGACACCCTGAACAGATCCTCGGTGAGGTCGCCGGAGAGTTTGAGCCTCTTGTTGGCGTAGTGGTCCTTATCATCGGGCTTGCGCATGTTGAGCGATAGTTCCAGCACCGCCCGGGCAATGCGCCCCAGGAAGATGGCCTTCTTGAGCCGGTTCTCCTTGGAGTCGCCTAGGTGGGGCAGCAGGGAGCGGTCGATTATGCTCTCCACCTTCTTGGTGCGATACTCCTTGGCCTGGCCAGTGGCGAACTTGCGCTCCAGGTACAGGATGGCGTCCTCATTGGTGTATATACCGTTGGGAGGGTACAGCTTCTTATCCTGACACTCCTCGATGTTCGCATACACTATGTTAGCCATCTCTGGGACGGACACGATGGTCTCGTAGATCTTCTCATCGCTGTCCATGCCCAAGGCCTTCATCAACGCCACCAAGGGGATCTGCCCGGAGGCGGCGGGGACGGTGACCATTAGCATACCGTCCTTCTTCTTCTCCACCAGAGTGAGAGCACGGTAGCCCTCACGCTGGGAAAACACCTTGGCCACTTCTAAGCGGGTTCCATAGCGCTCGTTGAACTCGACCATGACCCGATTGGGGGCCAGGTCCTCAAGGGTGATGAGGACTCGCTCTGTACCGCCAATGATGAAATATCCTCCGGGATCCCTGGGATCCTCCTTGGATACCTCTAGCATGTGGAAGTACTCCTCGTCGGATATCTCACGATCCTCGGCAAGGGTGTCCCGGTACAGGTTGCACTTCTTGGACTTGACCATTATGGGGAGGTCCCCCACGTGCACTCGCTCCGGCTCCCTTTCGATGCCGTCCTCTGTTACAGTGAAGTCTATGTGAATTGGGGCAAGATAATTCAGGTTCCTGAGTCTAGCCTCCATCGGCGTCAGGTTATGGACATATCCGTTAGCCTCCCTGACCACCGGCTGGCCTATGTGGATCGTAGGTCGCGACTGTGGATCGATATTGCCTGACTTCTCATCGTGGCGCCTGCCTATGCGGATCTCTATCTGCTTGCCGTCTGTGCGGTCGGGGTCTAGTCGGATGATGCCCCGCTCAATGTCCTCCGTTGAGACACGGAGATTGTCCACGATCTTCTGCATCCTGCTGTTAGGATTGTCGATCGTAGCTAGAAAATCATTGAAACTTGCTATGTGATGGTTCACTATGCTCTGGTCCTTGAAGTATAACTCTACGAGGTCTCGCATCGAATCTCATCCCCCTATCACTAGGCGGTATACCACGAATTGGTCCGCCGTCAGGCTCTTCCTGATTATCTTGATGATGCTACCTACCTCAATGGGCCCATAGATATTCTCTAGGACCTGCACCGCAGCATCGCTCCTCTTGATCTTGGGCAACTGATCTTTCGTAATACCCAACTTCCTGAGGACCTGCGCGGCCTCCTCCTCATCGAGGAGAAAATGTTCAGGTACCATCTCATGCTCCAGAACATTGAATACGATTTCATTGGCCAAGTGTTCACCTCGCCCCTTCACCTAGGCTGCTCGACGTTCGCTCGAATGCACACATTAGAATCCATGGGTTCTGAACCGCTTTTGACATTATTTCCAGCTCCCGTCGCTCGCTTTCGTCGTTCTTCCCAGATCACCAGGAGCGGGCCCGCGGGGAGTTTCGTGATGGCGGCCTTGACCGCCGCCCTTTCGAACCCCGGACCACCTGGTTAAAAGCCAGATGCTCTTTCTAGGGATGTCTGCGTCCAGACAACCTACCTAGCTGAGCTACGGGCCCCTGGCGAACGAACCTAAGCTTCGTAAAATCAGCGTAAAAAATTGGACTATATAAACTTTCTGTTTCAGCACAGATGGACATGAATAATGAACTGTGATTCGCCGCTATCATCGTCAATGACTTGCGGCATTAGATGGGAAAAAACCAATTCGATATAATTACCTTGTCTCATAATTGGGCAATATAATATATATTTTAAGTCACCACTATATATTTTTATAATTTAAGTATATATTCAAAAAGCAGAGATAAGAGTGAAAGTGAGAATAGCGCACATATCAAATTTGCATATACCAAGCAACAGCCTCGTGGGGGAATGCAACGATGCTTTCCGCACCTTTCTGAGGAGGGGTGCGCCTGACATCTAGGTGCTAAATAGAGACATCACTGACTTCGTATACCCTTGCCTATCACTATGTGTGACCTTTTCACCTCATCGCCACCTGTCCGCCAGCGTTGAGTGGTCCTAGACGAAATGACGTCCACGACGTTGATCACTATACGTTCAAGGGCATCATTGGAGCAAATGATCCGAGGCTCTTAAAAGATGAGAAGACAATTGGGCGGATAACGCCATGCACCACAACCTAGCGACCGCATCTTTCGCCAGTGACTCTTACCACCGATACCGATTACATCCTATGGGGTTATCGGGGTCGGGGGTTGTGAGCACTGTGTTGTCAAGCCACGATCGCCTACCCTTGAACCTGAATGACACGCTCCTGGTCACAGTCGGCACAGCAACCACTACCATCTCATGTACCGCCCAGGAGCCCGATGCTTCATTGTCGATATCATCAATGAGTAGGGTTGTGTTGAAAACCAAGTGGCCTGCCCGATCGTGGGTGCTTAACTAAACTACGTCAACCCCTGCACTTCGGGTATCATGTATTTATA
The DNA here is from genome assembly GCA_030604065.1 of Methanomassiliicoccales archaeon. Lineage (GTDB taxonomy): Archaea > Thermoplasmatota > Thermoplasmata > Methanomassiliicoccales > JAUVWO01 > JAUVWO01. The sequence continues at coordinate 29,166 of JAUVWO010000008.1, forward strand.
TGAGCATCCATATCGACCAATCGATAGCCATGACGGATGAGAAAATTTGCACGTCATGTGGCATAAGGCTGATGGATGCCGGTGTCACCTTCTTTCCCTGCCCAATGTGTGGGGAAATAGAAATCGGCCGGTGCGCACAGTGCCGAGACCAGAGTGTGGATTACATCTGCAGTAACTGCGGATTCAAGGGGCCATAGGTGTTCATATGGGCAAGGTTTGGGTTCTATACAACATCATGCCTGAGGGCGCCGACACTCCAATGGAGGCCATAGTGGAAGCGATCCCCAATATCATGCCAGAGAACGTCAGGGTGGAGACCGTTGAAATCAAGCCGATAGCATTCGGCCTCAGGATGGTCGTGGCTGCCCTGCTCATGGACGACGCTGAGGGGATAGTGGAGAATGTGGAGCGGGCATTGGGCTCTATAGAAGGCGTCCAGAACGTCGAAGTCAAGGATCAGACCCTTATCTGAACGCAACCCTGCGTTCATAGACCTTTTCAAACCCTACTTTGTTCAATAATATCAAAGGTTACGCCCGGGGGCTTAACCCCATGGGCGCTTTTGAGCCGTATTTCAAACCCCTTATCGAGGAATGGTACGATGTGAAATCATTCTTCGAACCCAAGACCGCTGTCCATCTTCAGATCGGTCTGACCCTGAACTCTCTTGATGATGATCTCCGCATTCTCGTAGAGCTCCTGGCGACAGGTGCGAGCCGGGCGATCCCCTGCGCCATGTTCTTCTCCGTCACTGCGACAGTCCCTCTGATGAAGATGACCTATTCGTTCATCGTGGGCACGATGCGATCTGTCTGCTGAGATATATTCAATAATTATTAATAGGATAGGTGGGCAGGGGAGTTCATGACCACCGTGCTCCTGATCGATGGTTATACCGACGATCCAGCCTCACTGGGTGTGCCTCCGTACATATCACCAATGACCCGGGCAGTGGCCGGAGCGGTCAGGGTGTCTGGAGCAGACCTCGAGTTCATGACCATCGACGATGTGAGACGGGACGATGAACTTCCACGCGCTGATATGTCAGTGATCCTAGGCGGTTGTTCAGTGCCCGGCCGATACCTGCGTTCAATGCCAGCTTCCTCTCGGGAGCTGCGGGAGCTGGTCCAGCGGATGGGGGGGCTGACAGTGCTTGGAGGATCCGGATCCATGGACAGAGGTCTTTCCGACATGTTCGACCTGTCCGCCAGCAATGACCTTGCAGCGATGGTCGCGGATGTGCTCAACGGTTGCGAACCACAGGATCGCTGGCGCACCCTGGACGAGTGGGAACGGTGGTTGTTGGCCGGAGCAGACGTGGTTCAGATGCATCCTGACTTTCCCATCCCCCTCATCGCAGAGGTGGAGACGTACCGTGGCTGCGTACGGCATGCCTCAGGCGGTTGCTCGTACTGCATCGAACCGCTGAAAGGGAAGCCTCTGCATCGCAGACCAGAAGATGTGGTGCGCGAGGTGGCGGAACTCAACCGCCTGGGGGTGAGGAATATACGACTGGGGGCGCAGACCTGCATACTGAGCTATGGAGCCGAGAGCGGC
>JAUVWO010000091.1 GCA_030604065.1 Methanomassiliicoccales archaeon
AGTTATGCACGACCCATCGTTCTACAAGAGGGAGCGTGACATCGATGTCATCACTGAGACCAGCGTGGTCTCGGTCGATGCCGAGAATGATACCATCGAACTCTCCGACGGTCGCTGTTTCCAGTACGACCGCCTTGTGCTAGCCACCGGTGGCCGGGCGTTCGTTCCCCCCATAGATGGAAAGGATCTTCCCGGAGTGTTCAGTGTCAGGACCATCAATGATGGCAGGGCCATCGAAATGGCATTGCCCACCGTTGACACGGCGGTCATCGTCGGCGCCGGGGTCATAGGGCTGGAGATGGCACTGGCCCTAAGGCACCTGGACAAGAAGGTGATCGTGGTGGAGATGTTCGACCAGGTCATCCCCAGGATATTCGATGCGGATATGGCCGCCCCAGTGCGTGAGCAATTGGAGTCTCAGGGCATAGAGTTCCGCATGGGCGCCCCCATCGAAACGATACTCGGCCCCGATCGGGTTGAAGGCGTCAAGGTAGCGAACAAGGAGATCACCTGTGACATGGTCATAATGGCTACCGGAGTGCGAGCCAACCTGAACCTGCCCAACATGATAGGCCTGGACATCGGGCCGCTGGGTGCGGTGAGGGTATCGCCAAGCATGCAACCCTATCGGAGGGGGCGCCTGGTGAATGACGTGTTCCTATGCGGTGATGTGGTCATGTGCCAGTCAGCAGTGGTCGATGGACCTATCATGAGCCAGCTCGGATCCACGGCGGTCCGGCAGGGCATGGTGGCCGGCACCAACGCCGCAGGCGGCAAGGCCCTGTTCCCCTCAGTGGCCTCGCCCTGGGTAAGCGTCATCGGAGACCTGCAGGTCGGCGGAGCAGGCATGTCTAGGGGGCTCGCCCCCTACTACGGGATCGATCTGGTCGAAGGCAAGGCCACCGGGGCCACCAGAGCCAGGTACTACCCAGGAGGCAAGCCGCTGACGGTCAAGGTGTTAGTGGAGCGCAATAGCCACAGGATCGTAGGGGCACAGGTGCTCGGAGGCGAAGAGGTGACGGGCCGGGTGAACTGGCTAACCGAAGCCATGCTCCGAGGAGCGACGGTCGACGACTTCGCCGTGACCGCCGAGAATGCATACTGTCCCCCGACCTCCATGGTAAGGGACGTCGTCCAATCGGCGGCGGAGGCTGCGGTCAAAGCCCTTCGCTCTTGACCATGTCGATCGACAATTTTTTTATTACACATAGTCTTACTTGATGGCGGGAATAGAGGATGAAATACTCAGATTACGTAAATATTTACGACAACCTCAGAATCCCCGAGGACATAGACAGGCTGGAGAGGGAACGAGGCCTAGATAGGGACCTGTTATTGGTCATCTACACCCAGAGAACGGTGAGAGACACTAAGAAAAAATATCACAGGGTCAAACGGAACGGATGGAAAATGGTCAAGGACTGGCGGCGAGGGACCTCGCTGATGCAACTGTCCCGCGACTACGACTTCCCCCCAGTGCTGATGGGGATGATGGTGTTCCAGGAGATGGGCTGGAACAAAAAGCAGTTCTGGAAGGCGGTCCGCGAGCCGGAGACCATGCAGAACAACCGTATTCGAGAGGAGATAGCAGAGCTCGTCACCAAGGATCCGATATACTCGCCCTGGGGCAACGACATCCAGCATCAGAGAGGTGAATGGGGTGAGTCTCTCCTGCAGGACTGGCTTGACTCCCAAAACATCGGGTACCGCACCGAAAATGACATAAGAGGCGAGTTCCCCAAGACGCCCGACTGCTTGCTCGATGAGCCCTTGGAGTTCAATGGATGGAAACTGAACTGGATCGAGTCCAAAGCCAGCTTTGGAGATAACTACGAGGTGCGATGGAACGTCAAGCGACAGCTGGTGCCGTACACCGAGCTGTTCGGCCCTGGAATGGTCGTGTACTGGTTCGGATACCTAGATGACATAGAGACCCCTGATGGAATAGAGATAGCGGACATCTCCATCCTAGAGATGCTCTGCAACCAATAGGTGGTTTCATGAGGCCCATCTCTGCGGGCGACCTGGAGAAATACGGTTACTGTCCGCTGAGCTGGTGGCTGAGTCTGAATGATGACGTCGAGCTGCCCGTGATGGTGAGAGGGATCGAAAGGCACCAGACCGTCAGTCATGGGCTCAGGGACATACAACGGCAGGAAGAGCGGGCTAGGGGTTGGGAGACCGTACTGGTCCTATCAGCCGTCATCGCCACCCTGCTGTCGGTGGTGGGCATTGGCCTGGTCTCGCTTAACGTCGATATCTTAGGACCTGGCCTGGCCATCCTATCCGTACCTTGGATTATCATCGGGGGATTGCTTTTCATTCGGTCCCGTGATCTCGATGGTGGAATGTCATTGAGGTATGAACGAGGCGTACTGCTTGCTTCAATCGGAGCGACCTTGTTGGCCGCATCGTCATTATTGGCTCCAGGCATACCGCGCGAGTATGCCTTGGCATATCAAGTTGTGGCCCTAGCCTGGCTGGATATCGCCTGTCTGGCTTTGGCCATGATCATGGTCCGGGATAGACGGGCTTCCAAGACCCGCGACGAACTCAACGTCAAAGGGAATATAGACTACGTGGGTGACGATGAGGAAGTGGTGCTTCGGTCAGAGTACTATGGATTATCAGGTCGCCCCGACTACATTGTGAGCATCGAAGGTGATATCGTCCCAGTGGAGGTCAAGACCGGAAGGACACCTAAAGGACCGCTGTTCTCTCACCTATTACAAGTGGGAGCCTATTGTCTACTACTAGAGGAGCAGCTGGGACGGCCGGTGCCCTACGGCATCCTTCGCTACAACGAAATGGATTGTGAGATCGAGTTCGACAAGGAACTCCGAGGGATCTTGCTGGCTAAGCTAGATGAGATGCGGACGCTTATGATCAGCGGTGACGTGCACCGCAACCACGGCAGGCCGGGAAAATGCCGGAACTGCTCCCGGAGGGAACGATGCCCAGAGCGGCTGGTGTGATCACTCGACGGTCACACTCTTGGCCAAGTTCCGGGGCCGATCAATAGGACGCTCCATCTTTAGAGCCACGTTGTAAGCTAGAAGCTGGCATGCGACCGCGACCGGCAATGGTGTGAACAGCGGGTCAACCTCTGGGAGGCTTACGGTCAAATTGGCCAGCTGGGGCAGATCCTCATCACCATCGGTCATCAAAGCCATCACTGGAGCCCCGCGAGCCGCAGCCTCCATGAGATTGGACACCATCTTCCCATAGGTATGGTCCCGCACGCAGCAGGCGATCACGGGTGTACCATCATCCAGCAGCGCCAGCGGACCGTGTTTCAGCTCGCCAGCGGCATAGCCCTCGGCATGGATGTAAGATATTTCCTTCAGCTTCAACGCAGCCTCCAACATAGATGGATAGTTGACGTTGCGCCCGATGAAGAACACATCCCGAGACCTTGCGATCACGGTGGCAACCGCCTCTAGTTCCGGCGCCCGTTCCAGCACGACGCTCACCGTCTTGGGAAGAGAACGCAGTCCGTTCTTCAACGAACGGAGGCGCGCGGGAGGCAGGGTGCCCTTGAGAGCCCCCAGGTTCATACCAAGGAGGTAGAGCGATATCAGCTGGCAAACGAAGGTCTTGGTAGCGGCCACGCTGATCTCCGGTCCAGACATGGTATACATCACGGCATCGGCCTCACGGGTTATGGTGGAGCCGACCACGTTGGTTATCGCTAGGGTGCTGCAGCCGCGTTTACGGGCCTCGCGGCAGGCGGCGATGGTATCCAATGTCTCGCCGCTTTGAGTGATAAGGATGATGAGCGGACGCTCACGACATCCGGGAGAGTAACGATATTCAGAAGCCAACTCTACCGTGGTGGGCAGCATGGCCAGCTCCTCGATTATATACTTGCCCACCATGCCCGCATGGTAGGACGAACCGCAGGCTATGATCTTCACCTGATTGAAGACCCCTGGCGGGACCAATACGCGGGACTCGATGTCATCCAGATAGGCGACTATAGTGTTCCTCAGAGCGTCAGGCTCTTCAAATATCTCCTTTAACATAAAGTGCTCGAAACCGCCGCGCTGGGCATCCTCCAAGGACCAATCCACACGGGTGGGCTCGCGCCATACGGGGTTGCCCTCTGCATCCCATATGCTAACGCCATCGGGACGCGCCTCGACCACCTCGCCGTCCTCCACATAGATGAACTGGTTGGTGTACTCGAGCATGGCGGTCACGTCCGATGCCATGAAATTCTCTCCCACGCCCAGGCCCACGATGAGAGGACTCATGCATCGGGCGGCCAACACCCGATCGCTCCCTGCTTCCACCACGGCAATGGCGAATGTCCCCTCCACCTCAGCCAGCATGGACGACAACGCGGCCCGGAGATCGCCTTGATAGTACCGGGCCAATAGATGGATCAACACTTCGGTATCGGTGTCCGATGAGAACCTGTGCCCTTCGGCCAACAGGGACTCACGCAAGGCCAAGTGATTCTCAATGATGCCGTTGTGCACTATGGCCAACCGACCGCTGTTGTCGACGAACGGATGGGCATTGGCCATCGACGGTGGTCCACAAGTGGCCCAGCGGGTGTGTCCGATCCCGATGTTGCCCTCCATTGGTGGCATCTCCACCTCCAGTGCACTGATCTCGCCCTTCTCCTTGAACACTGCCAATTCATTGCTGGATATAGCTACTCCTGCAGAGTCGTAGCCACGGTACTCTAATCGCTTCAGGCCCTCAACAATCACATCCCTGGCAGACCTGTGTCCAGTATAACCGATAATACCGCACATCAGATCACAACGCTGCTGTCTCTGATGTTCCGATCCACATTGGAGCCAGCTGAGACCTCACAGTTCACTCCGATCACCACTCCGGGAGCAAGAGTGACGTTGGCCCCCAAATACGAGTGAGGCCCGATCATGGACCCCACCTTACCCAGGTCGAACACCTCATCGTCCACACGACCCGCCGCCTCCCCCGAAGGCGCCGACGTATGGGGACCAAGTTCCACGCCGTCACCGATCACACAGTACGAAAGATGGGTGTGAGAACCGACTTGAACGTTATCCATTATTATGGTCTGCGCGATCATGGTGTACGGTTCCACCGCCACCCCATCACCGATGCTGGTGGCAGGCAATATAGTGACGTCAGGGCCTATGTCACACCCCTCGCCGATTCGGACCGGTCCTTCGATATAAGTACCGGCCCGGATCCTAGTGCCCCTACCGATACTCACGTCCCCTTTGATGGTGACGCCTGACTCGATGGTTCCGTTGCGTTCCTGGCCCTTAGATACCAGGGCAGCGTTCAGATCCAGCAGATCCCATGGATATACCGCATCCAGCCAGAGGCCACGACAATCGATCGCCTCCATCTTCAGATCGGGCAGCATGGCGTCCAGGTTGTCAGTTAGGGCAGTGAGGCCGTTCCTCAGGTTGTTGGCAATACTGGGCAACAGATCTGCGCTGAGCTGATATACGCCGGTGTTGATCACGCTTCCTATATCCTCCATCGGCTTCTCATGGATGACGGAGACCATGCCGTCCGCTACGTATACCACCCCGTACTTCGACGGTTCATCACTGAGCGTGACCAGCATGGCGTTGTCGCTGCATGCCATGATGTCCCCCACAGAGGTATTGTCGATCAAATTGTCCCCCGGGAGGACCAGGAATTGTCCCTCCAAGAGGTGAGCCGCGGCCATGAGTGCCGAGGCCGTGCCAAGCTGTCGCTCCTGCACAGCATACTCAATGC
>JAUVWO010000107.1 GCA_030604065.1 Methanomassiliicoccales archaeon
ATGACCACATCTACACCCTTGACCGCCAATGCACAGGAATCCCATTGCTTGAGATCACACTCTGCGCTACGTGGTATGATGATGTCATTCACGTCCTTCTGCTCCAGTCTCTCCCTGATATGGGACCCGAGGAATCCAGCGCCCCCTGTCAGCAAGATCCTCTTTCCCTTGAGATCCATGCTCATGATCCGAACACCTCGATGATGGATGATATCACGTGGTCCAGGTCCTCTGTGCTTAAATATTGGTGGCAGCCGACATATATGCCTCTCGATCCCGCGTGATCCGCATTCGGTAGGCGGTCGATATATCTCTCCCTCAAATGGGCATAGGCCGGCTGCTGTGTCGGAATGCAGCCGAACAGAGGCCGCACCTCCACCCCCAGTCGCTCCAGTTCCATGGACGCCCTGTGGCGATCGATGCCACGATCCTCAATTATCAATGGATATGCTAGATAGCTAACATCATCCTCGAACCTTGGCAGGCGGAGGACGCCATCCATTTGAGCCAACCCATCGTTCAGGTAGCGAACGTTCTCCGCCCTCTTTTCGATGATTTCGTTCACGTGTTCCAATTGAATAGCGGCTATGGCGGTCTGGAACTCCATGGCCTTGAAGTTGTATCCGACCAGTTCGTGGGTGAATCTGGGATCATATCCATTTTTTAGCTTGGGACATCCACCCTCATGCCGGGTGCACTGCTGGCAGTCGCATGCACGTCCATTCGCCTTGATCTGCTTCAACAGGCCTCGCAACCGGTCGTCATCGGTGTTGACCGCCCCTAGCTCGCCAGCCTGGATGTTGTGCGCTATGTAGAATGAGTAGAACGACATCAGGCCCCACGAGCCCGTTCTCTTTCCATCGTACATGGTGCCGTGTGCCTGGGCCGAGTCCTCCAATACCGTCAGCCCATGGTCCTTGCCCAAACGCAGGAGATCGTCCATTCTGGCAGGATATCCCATCAGATGTACTGGTAAGATCAAGCTAGCCTCACCATCCATGTCCTCGATGGCGGCCTTGACAGAATCCGGATCGATGCACAGCCCATCTTCTGCTATGTCCGCATAGACGGGCTCCATGCCCGTGAGCGAGATCGCGTTGCTCGTTGCAACGTAAGTGAGCGGCGTGGTGATGACCCGGTCGCCCTTGCTTGCGATCCCTGCGTGTTGAAGGACGCTTAACCCGGCGATGAGCGCCGAGGTGCCTGAGTTCATGGCCACCGCATGATTCGTACCGACGAAGTCCGCCCACCGGCGCTCGAACGTTCTCGTCCATCGACCTTCCGATATCCGTCCCGACGACATTATATCGGCGACCGCGTCCCGTTCTTCGCGTGAGAAGCGTATGTCTCCCACGCCCACTCGCCTTGCGGGCAGATCAATCACCCTGCCACCACTTTTCGGGGAATGTTTCACGCAGGATCCGATCGCCCTCACCAACGGGCTCCAGGCCATACGATCTCATATCCGCATCCATCATCACCTTGACCAGCTCTGTGAACCCGATCTTCGGTTCCCATGCAAGCATCTCCTTGGAATAAGTGGTGTCTGCTATCAGATCCTCAACCTCTGTCGGTCGATAGTACCTAGGATCGATCTCCACGTGATCCTTATCATCCAACCCGACGTACTCGAAGGCAGCTTCAACGAACTCACGCACCGAATTCGTCCCTCCCGTTCCTATGATGAAATCGCCCGGCTCCTCTAGTTGCATGATGCGCCACATGACCTCAACGTACTCGGGTGCGAAGCCCCAGTCCCTGCGGGCGTCGAGGTTGCCTAGATAGAGCTTGTCCTGCTTGCCTGATAGGATGGCCGACACTCCCCGGGTCACCTTTCGAGTCACGAAGGTCTCGCCCCTCCGGGGTGATTCGTGATTGAACAGGATGCCGTTGGAGGCGAACATGTCGTATCCCTCACGATAGTTCTTGACCATCCAATGACCGAAGACCTTGGCGCAGGCGTATGGGCTCCGAGGATTGAATGACGTATCCTCCCCCTGAGGCGGCGAGGAGCTGCCGAACATCTCGCTGGACGAAGCCTGGTATATCTTAGTGTGTGGAGAACAGCGTCTCACTACCTCCAGTATCCTGGTAACGCCATTGGCCACCACGTTGGCGGTGTACTCAGGGATGTCGAAGCTCACCCTGACATGACTTTGAGCGCCAAGGTTGTATACCTCCTCAGGCTGGATGTTGGTTATGAGATTGGAGAGCTGATTCGAGTCGGAGAGATCGCCATAGTGCAAGTATAGTCTCTTATCGTCCCCGACCTGGGGCGACTGGAATATAGGATCGATCCGGGCTGTGTTGAACGTGCTGGCCCTTCGAATGATGCCGTGGACCTCATAACCCTTGCTTAGTAGTAGTTCCGCAAGGTAGGACCCATCCTGCCCGGTGATGCCTGTGATCATTGCTTTCTTCATATTGATCCCATTATTGACCTATGAGAACCGACAGAGGTGCTTTGTAATATTTTCATCCTTATTCCCCGCTATCGCTCAGTATGATCGATAGGTTATTACTGTCCACATAAAAAATTATTGGTTCAATCGATCCGACTACAGTTCTTCCGGCTTTGGAATGAGTTCACTTGATCGCATCGCCCCTCCTATTAAAATAGGCATTTCAACCGCACACCATCCGGCGCCGGTCACCAAGGAACGCTCATCTATCGTAACTTGTGTGCATTCTCCACAATAAGAGCGAGCGCAGCAGCCCGATAATCCTCAACTTCGCGTATAATACCATAAAACGCAGACCGAAACATCAGTGCCAGCGGTATAGTGACTACCAGACATATCTTGTCCCCGAACGTATCGCCCCTCACCCAGGCCTGGATCTCATAGCATGATCTCTCTTACCGCACCTCTAATGCGCCCCCCGGACAACATATCAGCGGCCCAGAACCAGAGGGCATAGAGAGACAGGTTCACAATCACTAGACCAAAAAAGGTCCAGATGTCATGAGTCAGTATCATGGAGTCCAACGCCAGGATGATTATGGACACGACCATCATGCCGGTCAGGCCCGGCCCTATCAAACGAGGCAGTACCCTCTGGCTAATGCGCAGGGAGCGGGCCACGATGATCGTGTTCAGTATCACCTCTGGCAAAGCGGACAGCACCACCGCCCAGGTCACGCCTATGAGACCATACATTTCAGAGAGAGGAACGATGAGAACGATCAGGATCGCCAGCTTGAACATCTGCATGTATGTGCCTAGATGCGGTTTGCCGATGCCGGTCCACAATGGTCCGGCCAGGGAGCCTAAAGCCCTCAGCACGCCGTAGACTGACAGCAACATCATGATCGGTATCATGGCCTGCCATTCAGAGGAGAAGAACACCTCGGTGAACGAACGGGACATGGCCAATATCGTTCCCCCTGTGAAGAATATCAGCACGGACACCCCCATATAAATGCCAGTGAACGCCCTCACCAGTCCTCGTTCATCATGCTGGAGACTAGCGTACGCTGGGAAGGTGACCCGGCCTATGACATGGACGATCTCAGTGGCCGGGGCGTTGGAGAAGCGGTAGGCCACCTGGTACAATCCCAGGGCCGTCGCCCCGAGGGCCGCTCCCACGAAGAAGTCGTCCCCCTGGGTGAGCATGAAGGTCAGGACGGTGGACATGAACACCCACTTGCCAAAGCCGCTCAACTCCCTCACAATCGTCATATCCAGCCTGAAGCGGGGACGGTAGTCGCTGATCAAATAGCTGGCTGCGACCATGGCCGCCTTGCCTGCTAATATGCCTATGACCAGAGCCCAGACGTTCGGGATCATCAATACCACCGCCACAGACACCAGGAACTCAGCCAGTGACCCTGCCACCTGGTAGTAGAAGTACCGGTCGAACTCCAGCTCCCTCTCGAACCGCAACACACCGATGTTAGTGAAACCATTGATCAGCGAATACAGGGCGATGGCCCTGATCATTGTGACAGCGCCGGGCTCGCCGAACAGCTCAGCCGCATAGGGCGCCAGCAGGAAGACCGCAACGGATAGGGCAGCGCCCCTGATGACCAGGAACGTCCACACAGGATCCAGGTATTTTCCGATATCGCCCCGTCTCTGGATAAGGGAAGCGAACAGGCCGGTCTCGGTCAAGGTCTCCATGGAGGCTATGATAAGCATTCCTATTCCCAAGAGGCCGAAGTCCGCCACGGTCAGGAAAGCAGCCAGTATGATCAGTTTGAACAGTCCTAAGAACTTGACACTGGCCCGCACACCGAAC
>JAUVWO010000043.1 GCA_030604065.1 Methanomassiliicoccales archaeon
ACCTCCGGGTGTCGAGGGCGGGGGCGTCGATATGAAAGTGATAAGGGCAAGCTCTGTCTCCAAGTGGTACGGCGACGTCATAGCAGTGAACGGATTAGAACTGGATATCGACCATGGGATAACCGGTCTGGTTGGCCCCAACGGATCCGGAAAGAGCACTGCGTTCAAACTGGTCGTCGGGACCATCAAGCCCTCATCCGGTATCGTGACCGTGCTCGGTGAGGACCCTTGGAACAATAACGCCCTCATGTCCCGCTTAGGTTTCTGCCCCGACTTCGACTTCCTGCCATTGGACCTTACTGGAAAGAGGTACCTAGAGTTCGTCGGAGGGTTGCACGACATGTCAGGGAATTCACTACGCCATCGGGTGAACGAGGTGGGCGACGTGGTCGGGATGTCAGACGAAATGGGGCGATGTATGCGAGGATACTCCAAGGGGATGAGGCAGAGGCTGAAGATAGCTGGTTCCATCATGCATGACCCGGAGCTGCTGCTGCTCGACGAGCCTCTGGCAGGCACCGATCCACTGGTCAGGAGGGAACTCATATCACTGGTGCACAGGCTGCATGAGGATCACGGTCACGACGTCATCGTGTCCTCTCACGTGCTCCATGAAATAGAGAGAATGACCTCCAATATCGTGCTTGTGTACAAGGGTCGGAGGGTAGCATCTGGCGAAGTGAGGGAGATAAGGTCGCTGATGGATAGATATCCTCATAATATCGTGGTCACCGGCTCCGGGATGACAGGACTGGCGAAACGGTTGCTGGATGAGAACTATACCGTCACTGTCGGTGTTTCTGATGGACAACTGGACGCCAGGGTCAGCGACCCCGAGATCTTCTTTGAGGACCTACCCCGTCTGGTCAGGGAATCCGGCTGTCAGCTGGAATCCATCAAGAGCCTGGACGATGACCTGGAGTCGGTGTTCAAATATCTGGTGGGGTGGTAGGATGTCGATGGATCCCGTCGGATTCCGCACAGTGTTCATCTATGCGCTGAGGAGGCAGCTGCTCGATCGCAAGTGGATCATGGTCTTGTTGCTGGCGCTGCTGGTGGCTGCGATCATGGGGTATGCGGCCATTGAGTTCGAGGAAGTGATGGATGGGGCAGTGGATCTGACCGATCTACTCATACTCGGGTTCCTGCTGCCACTGGTGACCATGATATATGGCACCTCACTGATGAGGAACGAGGTGGACGATCGTTCCATAGTGCTGCTTGTGACCAGCCCAGTGGACCGGAGGGTGGTCTACCTGGCATTCTACACTGCCCTGGTAGTGGCAACCTGTCTGATGACCGCCACCATGACGATTTCCGGATGGATCGCCTATCTGTACCAGACCGGTCCAGTGGACGGCTGGTTCGGTCTAATGGCCGGAATGATCGGGATCATCTGGGTAGGCTGTGCGGTGTACGGAGCCCTGTTCCTGCTGATAGGTGTCTCACTCGAACGCCCCATCTACCTGGGACTGCTCTACGCTTTCATATGGGAGGGTTTCGTCGGTGCCCTACCAGGGGGCATCGGCGAGATGACCATCAGACATCAGTTGCTCATCATGGCCTCGGCGTGGATCGATATTGGTACGCCATCCGGTTTGGAGGGGTCGGCTGAGGCATCGATGGCACTGAGCACGCTCCTTGTCATCCTACTGGCACTCGGTGCCATGGTATTCCGGTCTCATGAATATCCTTAGGTATAGAACGCTGGCACCCTTGAGCGTTCGACCTTCACGGTGAATATGATAGAGACTCCTGGATCTGCGCCGATGTCATCTTTTGAGCCTCCCCGACAGAGCAAAGACCAGCAATATGGCTCCCTTTGACACACAGAGGAACGGCAGCGACAGTGTGGGTGCGTTGACGTATCCGAGACACCAATTGCAAAGCAAATCCATCATGAATGATAGCAACGTCAGGTCAGGACGCGGCAACAACTCCATACCAGCAGGAGCCATGGAACAATACTGCGACCGCCCGCCCCACATAAGGTAGCCTGTCGTCGACCTTCCTCATGACGCCTCAATTGATGATTATGCTGCGAACCCCTGTGCAGGCCTTAAGCTTGGGAATGAGATCGACTGAGACAGTGGCATCGGTCACTATGTACAGATGAGGCTCCTCGGTCAGCTCCGGATCGTCCACCAGTGCCTGGCGTATGGAGATGCCGTGATCCCTCATGACCGCAGCCACATCCGCCAGGATCCCCTTGGCCCGAGCATCATCCGGGATTATCTCCAGCGACGACCACCCCAGCACCGAGGCGGCGTCCTTGAGCAGTGACGTCGGGATCAATTTGGAGAAGAATCCCTGCAGATGTTCGTCGGACTCTATGCCCTCTATAGTGGAGCGCACGATGCGACGGTCGACGCCAGCGGCACGGGCCATTGCGCTGTCGGACAGTTTGATGTCCCCGCAGTACGCCTTCCCCCCATGCACGCTGAGTCCATGTTTGACCAATAGAAGGGCTACCTTGCGCTGTGACGGGTAACGGTCGAAGTGCTCGCTGAGAACTCGCCACATGCCAAAGGCAATGATGTATGGAATAATAACCCTTGCTCGAAGCGAACGAACGGGTATCACGGGATGCGAGCCGCCCTATCGACCACCAGAGCACATGGCCCCAATACAGTGCCCCGAATGGCTCTGGAAAGGCGAAGGAGTTATGAATAACGCATCCAATGCGGTTTGAGGCACATGCCATCAAGTGGCACGCCGGGAGATTATGACATGAATAAGGTGAGCGTTGCGGTACTCGGCGCATCAGGCATGATCGGTCAAAGATTCGTGCAGATGCTCGAAGGGCACCCATACTTCGAGATCAGCGGATTGTTCGCATCGGAACGGTCTGCGGGCAAGACCATTGGGGATGTGCTGAAGGTCAGGGACCACAAGTACATGAGTTCCACCATGGAAATGCCCATCGAAAAGCTCACCCCGAAAGCGGTCTCACGTAGCTGCCGAATAGCGTTCAGCGGGTTACCGACAGAACTGGCCAAGAGTGTGGAACAGGATCTGGCCGAGGCTGGGCTGGCCGTATTCTCCAACGCCTCCGCCCACCGAATGAGGGAGGATGTGCCCATCATGATACCGGAGGTCAATGCTGACCACTTCGCTGTGGTGATGTCCCAGCCCACGTACGACGATGGAGGGTTCATAGTCACCAACGCCAATTGCTCGTCCACTGGGATAGCGGCACCACTCAAGGCGCTTGACGACGCCTTCGGCCTGAAGTTCGTGACCGTTTCCACCTACCAGGCTCTTTCTGGCGCCGGCTATCCTGGAGTCCCATCGCTGGACATCATGGGCAACGTGATACCTTACATCGGCGGCGAGGAAGAGAAGATGGAGATAGAGCTGCACAAGATGTTGGGATCGGTGGATAAGGGACGCATCCGCAACGCCGACTTCACCATGCTAGCCAACTGCGCCCGGGTACCAGTAGTGGACGGGCACCTGGAATCACTGGTGGTCAGGATGGAAAAGACCCCGTCCCTTGAGCAGTTATCGGAATCGCTAAGTACGTTCAAGGGCGAACCACAGCGTCTGTCGCTCCCATCGGCTCCCATCGACCCCATAATCGTCCGCAACGAGCCCGACAGGCCACAGCCGGCCCTGGACGTGCTCGCTGGCGAGCCTGAACGAGCCAGGGGCATGGCGGTCGTGGTTGGGAGATTGAGACGCAAGGACGACCATTTCAAATTGTTCGTGCTCTCCCACAACACACTTAGGGGCGGCGCTGGCGGATCCATACTGAATGCAGAGCTGGCGGTGGCCAAAGGCCTGATCTGAGGTGAACATATGAGAACCTATACGGAGATCAACGAGCGCATCCGTGCAGGCGAGGCTGTGATACTGACCGCTGAGGAGGTCATCGACGTGGTCAGAGATAAGGGAGTGAAGCGGGCCACCGAGGAAGTTGATGTGGTCACCACCGGAACCTTCGGGGCCATGTGCTCATCAGGTGCGTTCCTCAACTTCGGCCATAGCGAACCACCCATACGCATGCAGAAGGCGTGGCTCAATGATGTGCCCGCCTACACCGGGATCGCCTCCGTGGACGCCTACATCGGCGCCACGGAGATGGCCGACCTCGATGGGGCGCCATATGGTGGCGCCCATGTCATCGAATCTCTCATCGCCGGAGAAGCTGTCAACCTGCAGGCGCTGTCCGCCGGCACTGACTGCTACCCGCGAAAGGAGATCGAGACCAGCATCACCCTCGATGCCCTGAACCAGGCCTACCTGTACAACCCCCGCAACGCCTACCAGAACTATAGTGTAGCCACCAACTCATCCAACCAGACCGTGTTCACCTATATGGGCAAGCTGCTGCCCAACTACCGCAACGCCACTTTCTCCACCGCTGGAGAGTTGTCGCCACTGCTGAACGACCCTCGCATGAGAACCGTGGGAATCGGTACCCGCATATTCCTGGGCGGAGGCGTCGGCTACGTGAGCTGGGAGGGAACTCAGTTCCGGACCACCAACGAGACCGTCAACGGCGTTCCTGTAGGTGGAAGCCGGACCATAGCCGTGACCGGGGACATGAAGGGCATGAGCACCGAGTTCGTGCGGGCCCTGGAGTTCCACCGCTACGGTGTTTCGCTGGCGATAGGCCTAGGCATCCCAATACCAATACTAGATGAGGATATGATGAAATCCGTTTCCATATCCAACGAGGACATCATGGCACCGGTGTTCGACTATTCCATGCATACCAGGGACAAGAAACCTCTGGCCCAGGTCAGCTACGCCGAGCTACGCTCTGGAAACATAGACCTATTCGGCAAACGGGTGAGGACCTCATCCACCACGTCCATGCCCAAGAGCAGGCTGGTGGCCCAACAGCTTAAGGAATGGATGGAGGACGGCGAGTTCCAACTGACCGAGCTAGTGGCCCCGATGCCATCGGAGCGGGGCATGCTGCCTCTGAATGTGCGTTCACCCAAGGAGGTCGTCTGATGGCCCGCAGGAAGTTCTTACTGCGGTTCCGTCCCAATATTGTGAGCGAGCCGGTCACGTACCTACTGGTCAAAGACTTCGGTCTCATCCCAAACGTGCTCAGGGCCTCCATCAACGATCGGGGTGGCAAGATGGTCATCGAAGTGGATGGAAAACCCTCCGAGATAGCGGCGGGCATGTCATTCTTGGAAACCAAAGGCGTGGAGGTCCAGGAGCTGATGGAGTGCGTGGAGAGGGACGAGGGCCGCTGCACCCATTGCGGCATGTGCGTCTCCATCTGCCCGGTGGAAGCATTCTCCGTCGACAAGGGAACATGGAAAGTATCGTTCGACAAGGAGCGGTGCATCGCCTGCGGCATGTGTATTAACGCCTGCCCCCCCAAGGCAATGCAACTGATGTAGCTGGAATGAGACGACACTTCGAATACCGGGAGACGGCGGTCACCATCATCGCTGAGGAATGGGCGGTGCCCGTTGGTGAGAAAGCGATACTCCAGGCTCGCTACGATCTGGAGGCGTTCATCGCTAAAGACCCGTTCTTCGCCACCACCCTAGAAACGTACCCATGCGGATCCGAGGCTCCGAAGATGGTGAGACGAATGTGCCACGCCGCCGAACTGGCCGGCGTTGGACCAATGGCGGCGGTGGCCGGCACAATCTCCTGGATGGCGGTGGATGCCATGGCCGCATCCAGCGCCACCCACGTCATCGTGGAGAATGGGGGCGACATCGCCATGCGAACCGAACGAGAGACGCGGGTTGGCATCTTCTCAGGGAACGATGCCCTGCCTGCCCTGGCCATGGTGATCCCCCCTACAGGAGACGATGTGCTGGGCATATGCACCTCATCGGGCAGGGTGGGGCCTTCTCTGTCCTTCGGGGACGCTGATGCCTGCACGATCCTGTCACACGATGTCGCACTGGCAGATGCTTGTGCCACATCCATGGGGAATAAGGTGGTCAACGGACCACAAGCAGGGCTGGATTGGGTGATCGCAATCCCTGGTATCATCAGCGCACTGGCGGTGAGGGATGATAGGTTAGGCATCGTTGGCGACCTTCCTGAGTTGATCGAAGCTCGTGTCGATCCAGACATGGCTTCCAGGGTGCTTTTCTGATCCCATCCAAACGATGCTTCCTGATACCTTTATGTCAGATGGACGATCCTCAGGTAAACTGATATGGTCATTAGCAATCACCTATTCCAAATTCTGATGAGTTTGGAATAAGGCTTGCGACCCTCATGCTCAAGCCCTGGTCCAATACATTCTGGCAAACAAGATTGAATGTCTGATCGTTTGAATCAGATCGTTCGTTGTATGATTCATTGGTTCACATTTCTCTTGTA
Organism: Methanomassiliicoccales archaeon; assembly: GCA_030604065.1. Lineage (GTDB taxonomy): Archaea > Thermoplasmatota > Thermoplasmata > Methanomassiliicoccales > JAUVWO01 > JAUVWO01. Next base: position 6,313 of record JAUVWO010000043.1, read on the forward strand.
CACTCTCAATTCATCTCACACCAAACCCCAGGTTTGAAAGGGGCCTTCCTGAGTAGAAAGAATAAAGTATGTCCATTTCCCGTCCAGAGGAACGGTGAGCAGATGACCTTGAGAGTGGCCGTACCGAACAAGGGCAGACTGAGCGAAGAGGCTATCGACCTGTTGAAGAAAGCTGGACTCGGTATCGAGGAAACGGCGGATCGCAAGTTGTACGCGGCGGTGAAGAACATGGACTTCGAGGTCATGTTCCTCAGGGCCAAGGACATCGTACGCTTCGTCCACAGTGGCGTGGTCGATGTGGGCTTCACCGGGCTCGATCTGGTTATGGAGGCCGCGCTCGATGTGGACAAGGTGCTGGATCTGGACTTTGGCCACTGCCGACTAGTTCTAGCCGCACCGGAATCGAGCGGCATCAGCAGCGTCGAGCAAGTACCGAACGGCTCTGTCATCGCCACCTCTTTCCCCAACATGGCCTGGCAGTACTTCGCTCGCAAGGACAAGATGGTCGAGATCACCCAGATATCCGGAGCGGCCGAGGTCGCTCCCCACATCGGAGTGGCGGATATGATCGTGGACCTGGTTTCGAGCGGATCCACCTTGCGAACCAACCGCATGAGAGAGGTGGAGACCATCGCCCGCTCTCAAGCGGTCATGATAACAACCGCCGATGCCAGGAAGAATAAAGGTGTGGAGATCGAAGAGCTGGTGACTGCGGTGCAGAGTGTGGTCTTCGCCCGATGCAAGAAGTACCTTATGGCAGATGTGCCTGTGAACGTGTTGGAAGAAGCCAAGGGCCTGCTCCCAGGGATCGAGGGACCAACGGTGATGGACATCATCGACCGCGATGACATGGTGGCCGTCCACTCGGTGGTGGACAAGGACCGAGTGTACGACACCGTGGCGGCGCTGAAACGCCTGGGCGCCAAGGGCATACTGATCATGCCCATAGACCGCATCGTTCCATGAGGAATTCGTATGACACGATGGACGCGACCTTCTGTGAGGGGCCTGCAACCCTACTACAACCCCATGGTTGAAGACAGGATCCGAATGGACACCTCCACCAACGTACTGGGCTCCAATCCGGCTGCCACCACGCTCCTGAACTCGATTCGGGACGTCGACCTTAACCAATATCCGTCCACTTACTCAGATGATCTGAGGAAGGAGCTGGCTGCCCTGTATGGCCTTGAACCGGACAACTTCGTGGTCGGCAACGGTTCCGATGAGATCCTGGACATCATCTACAAGACCTACCTATCTTTCGACGAGAACGTGGTCCTTCACTATCCCACCTATTCATTGCACGACTTCTTCGCCCACATCAACGGGACGGGTGTGACCCAGGTCGACCTGGACGAAGAGTTCCAGCTGGACACCGAGAACATGCTTTCCAAACCGGGGAAGCTGCTAGTATTGTGCACTCCCAACAACCCCACTGGTAATGCGCTTCGACGTGATGACGTGCTCCACATGATCGAGAGCTGGAAAGGGCCGGTTCTGGTGGATGAAGCGTATGGTGAGTACGCCAAGGATGCCTATCTGCCGCTGGTGACCGAGTACGACAACCTCATCGTCACCCGAACGTTCTCCAAGGCATACGCCTTGGCGGGTATGCGAGTGGGCTACTGCGCCGCCAGCGAGGAGATGGCTGATGAGATGATGAGGGTCAAGATACCATATTCCCTCAATCGGGTCTCGGAGATGTGCGCCATCGCGGCCCTGAAGGACCAGGGCTTCATCCGCAGGTCCGTCGATGTGGTGGACCGCAATCGCGTCCCTCTGATGAGAGGCCTTGAGGAATTAGGCTTCGAGGTGTTCCCCTCCCAGTCCAATTTCATTATGGCGCTCAGTCCGGTGCCTGCTGATACGCTGATCTCCGGCCTGAGGGACAAGGGTGTGCTGATACGTGACTTCTCCACCAAGCGTCGCCTGGAGAACTGTGTTAGGACGACCATCGGCGATGAGGAACTGAACGCCATACTACTTGAAAAGGCAAGAGAGGTGATCGAGGAATGTCGCTGAATGTCACGCTCGCCGACTACGGGGTGGGCAACCTCCACTCCATATCCAAGGCGCTGGAGAATTGCGGGGCCAAGGTGACAGTGGTAGAGGACATGTCTCTGCTACTGGACGCCCAGTACATCGTGCTGCCCGGGGTGGGTGCGTTCTCGCGCACCATGGAGCGCCTGCTCCCATACAGTGAAGAGATAAGGGACATGCTGCTATCGGGCACACCATGCCTGGGCATATGCATAGGTGCCCACATCCTGTATCAAGGGAGCGACGAGGGCACCGCCCCTGGACTAGGCTTTATCGAGGGGCGGGTGGCCAAGCTTCACACCCATCAGGTTCCCGAGATGGGCTGGAACAGCATCGAGGGCGATGATCCTATCTTCGAGGGGATCGCCAACCGCTACTTCTACTTCGCCCACACATACATCGGCAGGCCTGAAGAGAACGTGATGGTCGGCACCACCCACTACCATGAGACCTTTGCTTCCCTGGTGCGCAAGGCGAACACCTACGGCTCACAGTTCCACCCCGAGAAGAGCAGTGATTCCGGACTAAGGTTCATATCAAACTTCGTACGCTTCGCAGAGGGCTGCCAATGATGCGCATTCCCGCAGTGGACATGCTGGACCACCAAGTGGTGCAGCTAGTAGGTGGGGTACCGGGCACCGAGGTGCTCCGGCTCCCTGACCCGGTGGCGGTGGCGCTTCAATGGATCGAGCATGGAGCGCCGATGCTGCACGTGGTGGACCTCGATGCGGCCCTGGGCCGCGGGAACAACGACGATCACATACTGGATATCATCAACGCCGCCGATGTTCCGGTGCAAGTGGGCGGCGGCATTCGAGACCGTGATCGCCTGGACATGTTGGTGGACGCCGGAGCTGCCAGGGTAGTGGTCGGCACCAAGGCCATCCGCGACCCAACATGGCTGGAGGATATGGCCTGGGAGTACCCAGGAATATTAGTGCTGGCCATGGACACCAAGGGAGGCATGGTGCAGGTGAAAGGATGGCAGGAGGACTCCGGGGCCTCGGTGGACGAGATATTCGACCGCACCCGGGACCTACCCCTCAACGCAGTGCTCAATACCAACGTGGATGTGGAGGGGCAGGCACGCGGCATCGACGTCGCAGCTGCCACCGATTTCGTGCGCCGGTGCCCCCATGCCGTAATAGCGTCCGGCGGAATCACCACCATGGCAGACATCGATCTCCTGGAGCAGGCCGGCTGTGAGGGGGCGGTGATTGGCGTTGCTTTATATACTGGCAAGCTGAATTCGAGAATGCTCTGGGGTGATTGAAATGGCCAGGATATCTGAGATAACCAGAAAGACACGCGAGACGGACATATCGTTATCGCTGGACCTGAATGGTAGCGGCAGGGCTGATGTGATGGTCGATGATTACTTCCTGGGCCACATGCTCGAGACCCTGGCCAGGTATGCGTCCTTCGACATAGACCTGAGAGCCAGTGGCGAGGACATCCACCACCTGGTGGAGGATGTGTCCATCGTCATCGGTATAGCGCTTCGCCAGGCCATGGGCGAAACGCCTGTGGAAAGGACGGGGTTCCGTACCTTGCCTATGGACGATGCCTTGGTCACTGTGGCTCTGGACCTCATCGACCGTCCCTTCGCCGAGGTCGATTGTCCCGATGCACTATGGCACCACTTCCTCAGGAGCCTGGCGATGAGCTCAGGCATGACTCTGCACGTCATGGTGCTGCGGGGATTCGACGACCACCATATCATCGAGGCCACGATCAAGGCATTGGGGCTGGCGCTGAGACAGGCGCTGATACCTAGGGGCACGTTGCTCAGCACCAAGGACTCTCCCGATATAGGGGGTGCCTGAGTGCTAACTAGACGCATAATCCCTTGCCTGGACGTCAAGGACGGGAGGGTGGTGAAAGGGGTTCAATTCCAGAACCTACGCGACTGTGGAGATCCGGCCACCCTTGCTGCCCTGTACGAGAAGGAAGGAGGTGACGAGATCGCTTTCCTGGATGTCACCGCCTCACTGGAGGAGAGGAAGACCATGCTCCATGTGGTAGAACGCGCTGCCGACCAGCTGTTCATCCCTCTTACAGTGGGTGGAGGTATCCGCACCAAGGACGACATGCGCAACGCCCTCAATGCCGGAGCCGATAAGGTGGCGCTCAATTCCATGGCGGTCAACGACCCTGAGATCATCTCCGAATGCGCCGAGGACTTCGGCCGCCAGTGTGTAGTGGTGGCCATCGACGCCAAGCGGGACGGAGACTCCTGGTATGTGCACACCTACGGTGGTACCAGGAGTACAAAACTAGATGCGGTGGAGTGGGCCAAGACCGTGGTGGACAAGGGAGCGGGAGAGATACTGCTCACATCAATGGATGCCGACGGGATGAAGACCGGATACGACATTCCCCTCACCCGAAAGATAGCCGATGAGGTAGATGTACCGGTGATAGCCTCTGGAGGATGCGGAAGCGTGGAACACATCCACGAGGTGTTCGAGCAGACCGCCGCTAGCGCAGCCCTAGCAGCATCCATATTCCACTTCAGGAAATATACTGTGGGCGAGGTGAAGGAGTACTTGAGGGACAGGGGGATCCACGTACGATGATGCTTGTCTTCGATGACAAGGGCCTCATCCCAGTGATCGTGCAGGACCACATCACTGCGGAAGTGCTCATGCTTGCCTATGCCAACCAGGAGGCCATCGACCGCATGACGGAGACCGGCGAGACCTGGTTCTGGTCCCGATCCCGCCAACAGCTATGGCATAAGGGTAAGACCTCAGGCCATTACCAGCAAGTGGTGAGCATGCAGACGGATTGCGATTCGGATGCTCTGCTGGTGCGAGTGAAGCAGACCGGCTTCGCCTGCCACCTGGATCGGAGATCGTGCTTCCACGATGTGATCTACGGCGATCTTGAGAGAACGTCGGCCATCGTGCCAGTGCTCTTGGAGGTCATACGGGATCGCAAGGACTCACCGATCGAAGGCAGCTACACCAACCTGTTGCTCTCCGATAGGGTCAAGCGACTCAAGAAGGTGATCGAGGAGAGCGGGGAGGTATCCCTGGCGATCATGGACGGACGCGAGGATGAAGTGGCATGGGAGCTGGCCGATCTTATATATCACCTAATGGTAGCCATCGTGGGCGATGATATCGACGTGACCGAGACATACCGAAAGCTATGGGGGAGAAGACAATGAGGATCGACCTACACTCCCACACAATCTTCAGCGATGGGGAATTGCTCCCCATAGAGCTCATCCGGAGGGCTTGGGTACTAGATCACAGCGCCATTGCCATCACCGACCACGTCTCTATGAGCAATGTTGAAAAGGTCGTGCCCATGGTGGCCAGAGACTGTGAGCTGGCCGCCGAATGGGGAATAAAGGCGATACCGGGGGTTGAGATCACCCACGTTCCAGTGAGCAGGATCGCGGAGGTCGTCCGTATGGCCCGCCGAAGCGGGGCCCAATGGGTCATCGTCCACGGTGAGACGCTGGTGGAACCAGTGGAACCAGGCACCACCCTGGCTGCGGTTCAGAACCCTGAC
>JAUVWO010000027.1 GCA_030604065.1 Methanomassiliicoccales archaeon
ACCTCTTGCGCCGTGCGCCGGAACATGCCATCACCGAGCTTCAGTATGTTAGCCTTGTGCAAAGCCGTCACGTTACTGCGCTCCATCGACCGGGCGAACTCGAATGCGAATCGCACTATGCGCTCGGACGCCATGCGGGTGGTGAGCTTGATGCTCTCGACCACACCGGGTGCGGACTCTCGCTCCACGCCGACGTACAGGCCCTCGGTATTCTCCCGTACTATTATCATGTCCACGTCCTCGTGCACCGATCGCACCCCCTCGATGGTCTTGGCGAATCGCACGTTGGCATAAAGGTTCAGCCGCTCACGGATTGTCACGTTGACCGAGCGGAATCCCCGGCCCACCGGGGTGGTCACCGGGCCCTTCAGCACGATGCCGCAATCCCGAGCCATGGGGAAGAACTTTGGCGGAAGCGGTCGCCCGTACTGCTCCATGACCTTGTCCCCTGCTTCCACGACCTGCCAATCGATCTGCGCCCCGGTGGCCTCCACCGCCCTTACGGCTGCGGCGGTGATCTCCGGCCCAATGCCATCTCCTGGAACTAATACTACACTATTCTCCAAAGTATCACCTCACTCGTCAATGAGCTCGGACATGCGCCCGTCCTTGTAATCCTGGTAGATGTAGAAGACCTCATTTGGCAGCAGCGAACGCTTCAGTGAGACCGATGTCTTCCGCACTAACCTCAGTATCTCAGCGGCGGCATCGTTATCGATCTCGATGCCCTTCTTAGATAGTACATCTACGATCGTGGATCGACCAGAGTGCTTTCCGATGATGATCTTGCGCTCCATACCCACCTCATCGGGCGAGTAGGGCTCGTAGTTCGACAGGAACTTCATCACCCCGTCGGTATGGATGCCAGCCTCGTGGGCAAAACAATTACTGCCCACTATGGGCTTCCATGGCGGGATCTCCCTGCCAGAGGCGCGGGCCACGTACTCGCTGATCTCGCGGAAGCGCTGGGTCTCAATGCCTGAGTTGAGCTTGAGGATGTGCTTGCTGGCCATGACCACCTCTTCCAAAGGAGCGTTGCCTGTACGTTCCCCTATGCCAAGGACGGTAGTGGAGACAAAGCGCGCTCCAGCCCTGATGCCCGCAATGGCGTTAGCGGTAGCCATCCCAAAATCATTGTGAGTGTGCATCTCCACATCGATGTCCACCTTCTCAATTATCTGCTTTATGCACTGATAGGTGTGCTCCGGCTCAAGAATACCTAGGGTATCACAATATCTGACACGGTGGGCCCCTGCCTCCTTGGCTGTGCGGGCGAAGTCCAGAATGAATTCGGGATCGGCACGCGAAGAGTCCTCGGCGTTGCAGGATATGTAAAGGCCATGATCGGCCGCGAACTCGATGGACTCGGTTATGCGCTCCAGGACCCACTCCCGAGACTTGCGCAACTTGTGTTCGATATGAATGTCCGAAGAAGACATGCTTATGGCCACCGAATCGACGTCACAGTCGATGGAGTGGGATATATCCTCTACAGATGCTCGATTCCATCCCAGGATGGAGGCGTCGAGATCCAGCTTGGCTATAGCCCTTATGGAACGCTTCTCATCCCCACCCATTGCGGGGATGCCGCACTCGAGCTGTTGCACTCCCAGCTCATCCAGTAGTTTTGCAATCCGTATCTGCTCGAGGTTTGCGAACACTATGCCTGCTGCCTGCTCCCCATCCCGCAGGGTCGTGTCGCATATGTTAAGGTCGCTCATGCTGAGCTTGGCAATCACACTATTTACATCCTTCATCAATAATCACCTTTCTATGCTTCGCGGATGCAGCCCCAGAGAGACCGCAGTTATCGTCATGAACGGCGATCGCGGCGATTCCGGGCGTGGTAGCCCCTTCCCGGTATATCGGGAAATTTCAACGAAATCGAACGTATTCTACCATTCTTCTCGCGAAATAATGATCTTTTTCTGCGAATGCTTGATATGAAGTTCAGTTTAAAAAACTTTTTCTCGATTTTCGACATGGAAGCACGCATTTGCGCGGGATAGAACAAGGTGCCTATGATAGTGAACGAAGAGGAACAATTATACGACGGGATGCTCCCACATTGATCGTCCAACCCTGCCGCCATTTCTTCAATATTAAAACTATATCAAAGCCGAAATATTAAGTGGAGCGGCTCGATCCACCGATCCTTACTTGACAAGATCTGGCCATATAAACATCAATTACCGTCACTGACCGCAGTCAGCTCGGACGGCGCCGACAGGCTCCATACGAGGGCGCCGACCTTATCGTATCGCGGATGATGTCCGTAACCGCGGTACTCATCTTCGCATTCACAGCATCGTTCATAATGACAAAGAAGATATCATATATGAGCGAAGTGCGCTTGACCGAAGATGAAGAGAGGGCAGACCCCTATCAGATAAAGGAAGAGGGATGCCTTATCTGGATGAAGGTGATGGTATGAAGAAGGTCGAGGCAATAGTCAGACCGGAGAAATTCGAGGCGGTGAAGGCGGAGCTGGAGCAGGTAGGCATCAAGGGTGTGACCGTATACCAAGTGGAGGGACGCGGCGAGCAGTTGGGTATGGAGTTCACCCATCGAGCTGGCAAGTTCCGTGTAGACATGCTCTCCAAGGTCAAGCTAGACGTCGTGGTCGAAGACAAGGATGAGCAGAAGGTTGTAGACGCCATCGTACGTGGCGCCAAGACCGGGGAGTTCGGCGATGGCAAGATATTCGTATCGCCGATACAGAGGGCTATAAAGATCCGAACAGGAGAAGATTGGCGTTACGCGATAGAACCATGATCGCAGGTGTGCCTTAGTACGTATGGGGACGCTTTTCGATCATAGAGCGCTTCCGCTCTTCAACATCATTTCATTGAGCGAGAAAAAGGATCGCGGAGCCTGTGGATGTCAGTGCGCCTGGTCTCACTCGGCCGTCTTCGACTTCTTCTTTTTCTTGCCCCTCAGACCTACACGTAGAACCAGTCCTATGATGAGTAGCTCAAATATGATCGCCGCCGCCAACCAGAAGGGCTCTGCCTGGAGAGCCTCGTGGGCCTCATCCGCGTTTTCGGCAGCGAGTGTGAGAATTCCGGTGATCATAAGATGCTGAACGCCGACCACCATTGAAAAGGTTTCGATGCTCACACCCTGTAACGCAACAGGGCCGCAATGCCGGATATGGCCTCCAACCCCTTCCCTGCATCATGATGCTCGGATATCATTACCACTCGACCCCGAGAGTTCTCTACCTTACGAATCAAGCGGTCCACGTCCTGATCGCGCACCAATGAGTCTATGATGGCCAGTGTCTCGACCGCCCCCGCCTCGGCGGCAGTCTCGACCTCCTCCGGACCATAGGCCACCGGATCGTCCTTTGCGATGGCCGATAGGATGTCGTCCACAAGCGCCACCTCCATGGCCATGCGGCTGTCCTCAAGGACCTCCTTTCCCAACCCTCTCTTCATCAACTCATGAACGCCCGCCATTCCAGATTGACCGGTGTGATATGCGAACGCCCGATGGAACAGTTCCGGCTCTTCCAACTTGCCCCTATGAAGCAGTTCTTCCTTAGCGAAACCAGGGCCGAGAAGCACCATTGGCGCCCCCCGACACGACTGCCGAAGCTTGGCGATTATCTCGCCATAGTAATCCCCCTCATCCTTGGTCGCATACTGCTTACCGGTTCGGGACGACCGTATCTGAGCGATCTCCTGCATGCCGAATTGCCTCATGGCCGCCAAGGTGGCCTCGTCCTCGTCTAGGGCCACGAACATCACCTGGGGCTGCTGAGCGTCTTCCACCGCTCGTTGCAGGCGATCGAGATGCGATCGACGCCAGGTCTTGACGATGGTGAGGATCTCATCGACCTCCACGTTGAGAGTGTGATGAGAGCCTATATCCTGCATCCCCTCCTCTATCAGCCCTAGTATTCGCAGCCGGAGATCAAAATCGTGGAACTCCAACTTCTCCACTCTGATGCCCAGTGTCATCCGACGCTTCCCAGCGCGCTCAGCGCGAATCTTATCGGACTTCTTCTCTTCACGTCGATGGGTGGAAGCCACGACCATGTCGCCGATCTCAACAAGATTGTAAAGATGCCACAGGTCATCCTCGGTCTCCACCCTTACCTTGACCCGTCCGGCCCGCATGTCCCGGCCCAGCACCTTCATGGATGGCAGCATCAAGAAGTGAGGATATTAGGGTTTGCCCCTGCCCCATATTAGACAGACAAGCTCGTCGCCGTCCGACCCCTGGGGCAACCATTAAGTATCCCGTATCAATACGGTAAATTCTGAATGGTAAGATGCTTCCTCGTACTCGAAGACGGTACAGTTATTAAAGGCACTGGCTTCGGTCATGAGGAGACGGCCTTCGGTGAGGTCGTGTTCAATACGGGCATGACCGGATACCAGGAGAGCCTGACAGACCCCTCATATATGGGCCAGATCCTCACTATGTCGTATCCGCTCATCGGCAACTATGGTGTCAATGAGGAGGACTTCCAATCTGGTCGGGCTCATGTCCAAGGATTCGCGGTCCGCCAGAAATGCGATCATCCATCCAACATATATGGTGGCAGGACCATCGATTCATTCCTGTGCGATCAAGGCATACCCGGAATCTCTGGAATTGACACGCGTGAACTTATCATTGGCATACGTGAGCATGGTACCATGAGAGGCGCCATATGCTTCGATGATGTCGATGAGACGCTCGCACGGGTACGCGATATGCCTTATCCCTCCACACGCAACCTAGTGGGTGAAGCTTCGATCGAAGCTGTGGTCCATCATCATCTCGATGGGGCTCCCCGGGTCGCGCTCATTGACTGCGGGGTCAAGCAGGGCATCCTGGATCAGCTGTCGCAGCGCTTCGACCTTTGGCAAGTGCCGTTCGACACCCCGGCCTCGTGGTTCCGCAGCAACGCCATCAAAGGCATTGTCGTCTCCAACGGTCCCGGTGACCCCGAGCATCCCGAACTTAAAGGAACTACCATAGCAACCATCCAAGCTCTAAAGGAAGAAATGCCGATGATGGGAGTATGCATGGGCAACCAGCTGATATCCATCGCATTCGGGGCCAGTTGCTACAAGATGAAGTTCGGCCATCGCGGTGCCAACCAACCTGTCCACCACAGAGATCGGGTTTACATCACAACCCAGAACCACGGCTATGCTGTCGATCCTGACTCAGTTGAAGATGATGACTTCGTGGCCGATCAATTCAATCTCAACGACGGCACCGTGGAGGGTATGCGGCACCGAGAGTTGCCCATATTCTCCGCGCAGCATCATCCTGAAGCTAAGGCGGGTCCATGGGATACATCGTTCATGTGGGATGATTTCCGTCATATGATGGAGGGATGCCGTTGAAGCGTAATGACATTAAACGCCTGATGGTCATCGGCTCCGGCCCTATCGTGATCGGCCAGGCGGCAGAGTTCGACTTCTCCGGCTCGCAAGCATGCCGATCGCTCAAGGAAGAAGGTTACGAGGTGGTCCTTGTCAACTCCAACCCGGCCACCATCCAGACGGATGTCGATATGGCCGACAAGGTCTACATCGAGCCGCTGGACTGGCAGACTGTGGCAGAGATCATCGAGAAGGAGCATGTGGACGGGATCCTCGCAGGCATGGGCGGGCAGACGGCCTTGAACATATGCTCCGAACTAGCAGAGAAAGGATTACTGGACAAGTACGGCGTAGAACTGCTCGGCACCCAGCCGGACGCCATCGCCATGTCCGAGGACCGTGAGCTGTTCAAGCAGACCATGATCAGCATTGGAGAACCGGTCCCAAAGTCGTTGACGGTCGAATCGGTATCTGAGGCTGTTGCCGCGATAGAGCTTGTGGGGGGCTATCCAGTACTGATACGCCCAGCCTACACCCTAGGCGGGACCGGCAGCGGCATAGCCCATAACGAGGAAGAACTCATCCCAATAGTTGGCCGTGGCCTCATCTACTCACGCATCGGGCAGGTTCTGATCGAGGAGTCGGTTCTCGGCTGGAAGGAGTTCGAATACGAGGTCATGAGGGACTCCAATGACAATTGCATCATCATATGCACCATGGAGAACCTAGATGCCATGGGCATCCATACCGGTGAGAGCATAGTGGTGGCTCCGCTGCAGACGATCAACGATGTGGATCACCAGTTCATGCGGAGCGCCTCGATCAAGATCATCAGGGCCCTGCGCATCGAAGGCGGATGCAACGTCCAGTATGCCTACAACCCCGAGACCCGAGAATACCGGGTCATTGAGGTGAACCCGCGAGTCTCCCGCTCATCGGCGCTGGCATCCAAGGCTACCGGCTATCCCATAGCAAGGGTCAGCGCCAAGATCGCGATCGGTATGACCCTCGATGAGATCCCGAACGCCATAACTGGCAAGACCAAGGCCGCGTTCGAGCCCACCATCGACTACGCTGTGATCAAGATCCCACGATGGCCATTTGACAAGTTCCGCACTGTGGATCGGCGCCTTGGCACTCAGATGAAGTCTACTGGAGAGATCATGTCCATCGGCCGTACATTGGAGGAGGCCCTCATGAAAGGCATCCGATCCCTAGAGATCGACCAGGTGGACCTGGACGACCGCCCTTGGACCGATGAGGATCTGGAAACTGAGCTGATGGAGCCTACAGATATGCGCATCTTCGCCATCGCCGCGGCCTTGCGTCAGGGATGGGACGTGAGCCGCATATCCAAGCTCTGCGGCTGGGATCAATACTTCGTCATCCTGATGCGCAACCTAGTGGAGATGGAATCCCGGCTGAGGACGGAGTCGCTGAGTGACGCCCTGCTACGCGAGGCCAAGCGTATGGGCTTCTCCGATGAGACCATCGCCACGTACGCAGGCGGAGATGATATGTCCATACGCCAGCAGCGCAAGGAAGCCGGCATATTACCCACCTACAAGATGGTGGACACCTGTGCGGCGGAGTTCGAGGCCGCCACCCCATATTTCTACTCCAGTTACGGTACGATGTGCGAGGGGCGGCCATCGGAACGCAAGACGGTGGTCATCGTCGGCGGTGGACCGATACGGATCGGGCAGGGTATCGAGTTCGACTACTGCTGCGTCCACGGCGTGATGGCGTTGCAGGAAGCGGGAGTCGACGCTATCATCATCAACAACAATCCTGAGACGGTCTCTACCGACTATGATATATCCGACCGCTTGTACTTTGAACCTCTGACTCTGGAGGATGTACTCAACACCATAGATCGCGAGGAGGCCGACGGCGTCATCATGCAGTTCGGGGGACAGACATCGGTCAATCTGGCCATGAGTCTGGAGAAGGCGTTGGAAGGTACCAACACCAAGATACTGGGCACCACGCCCGAAATGATGGACATGGCAGAGGACCGGGAACGGTTCTCCAACCTCATGCGCGAGCTGGACATCAGACAGCCTGAGGCGGGAACCGGATACTCATTTGATGATGTCCGTGACATTGCGACCAGTATAGGCTACCCGGTACTGGTACGCCCATCCTACGTTCTTGGCGGGAGGGCCATGGAGATCGTCTATAACGAAGATGAGCTTCGTATCTACGTCGAGACAGCGGTCAAGGTGTCAAAGGCACACCCCATACTGGTTGACAAGTACATCTCACATGCCATAGAGATCGACGTGGACCTGGTTGCCGACGGTGAGGACGTATTCATTGGCGGGATAATGGAACATATCGAGGAGGCGGGCGTGCATTCTGGAGATGCGACCATGGTACTGCCACCTCAGACCCTGTCTGCGGAGGTGACGGAGCGCATCATTGACATCTCAGAGAAGCTTGCTCTGAGGCTGCAGATAAGGGGCATTATGAACATTCAGCTTGCAGTGAAGGGAAACGATGTGTTCATGATCGAGGCAAACCCTCGGGCGTCGAGGACCATACCATTCATATCCAAGGCCACCGGAATACCACTAGCCAAAATAGCGACCAAGGTTATGCTGGGCAGCACCCTTAAGGAGATGGGGCATATTGGGTATCAAGAGATCGACAACGTGGCGGTCAAAGCGTCCGTGTTCCCATTCCTCAAGCTGACCGGGGTGGACTCCATACTGGGTCCTGAGATGAAATCCACTGGCGAGGTCATGGGCATCGATCGCTCCTATGCCGCTGCCTGCTACAAGGCCTACGTTTCCGCAGGGCAGAATTTGCCAATGGAGGGAGGGGTATACGTTACGGTCAGCGATGAGGACAAGCCTAAGTCCCTGCTAATGGTCCAAGAGCTTCAGGGGCTCGGATTCAGGCTTTACGCCACAAAGGGCACCGCCACCTTCCTGCGTGATCACGGACTTGCGGTGACGACGGTGTACCGCATCTCCGAGAACTTCCAGCCCGATGCGCTTGGCCTTATGCGTTCCGGCGACATCAACTTGGTGATCAACACCCCGACCGAAGCGTCCGGCACCCGCAGGGATGGGTACATGATGCGTCGCTTGGCAGTGGAGATCGAAACACCATTCGTGACCACCATCGAAGGGGCCAGAGCCATGATAGGGGCTATCAAGGAAGCGCGCAAAGGCACCATGAGGGTCAATGACATGGCCTCCTATTCTTCCTGAGTCACAGTGCATAATCTTTTTATAGACCACCCACTTTCCCGACCATGGGTCGGTCACCGACCGCGGGTCGGGTCGACAGGGGATGATCATGTCATCGGTGAGAGCAAAAAGGGCGGACACTCGACGTCAGGAGATCGTGGTCGCGGCTACCCATCTATTCCTGGACAAAGGTTACGAGGAGACCCGGATCATCGACATCGTGAAAAAGGTGGGAATAGCCAAAGGCACGTTCTACCACCACTTTCAGTCCAAGGAAGACCTTCTAGGTGAGGTCATATCCAACACCATTGGCCGTATTCTCAACACTGGGTCGGACATTGCGATGATGGAGGGGGTGAATGCCATAGATAAGATCTGGATGGTTCATACATCCATCATGTCCCAAGCGGGCAGCCAGTTCCTGGGATGGCTCAGGCAGATGATGTTCATCGACCCTGGGATGATCGCCCGCATCATGGTCAGTATTCATCCGAATCAGATCGATATGATCACATCCTCGGTCCTGACGCCGATAGTATTTCAAGGAATAGAGGAAGAACTGTTCCACACTGAGTACCCCAAGGAGTCCGCGCATGCGATGTTTCATCTGATAATTGACCATCCTCTGTGGAGCATCGGGCCTGAAGAGGTGCAAGAAAAAGTTAGGATGCTAGCCTATATGGCCTCAAATATCCTCGGTGCCAGACAAGAGGTCATGAGTGAACTGTTTCAGAAGATGATCGACGATAACCTTTCAACTGTCAATGGAGCTATTTAATGAACATATTGGATAAGACTGGTAAATGGATAGCAGAGCACTCCCGGATGGCAGTGGCTCTGGTCGTGCTCATCACGCTGCTATCAGCAGCATCCATGAGCATTTTCGGTGTGAGCATGGCCTTCACCGAAGAAGCGTTCATGGCCCATAACGAGTACACGGATGCTGATGCCATGATCGGCAGTAGCTTCACCACCGCCGACTCATTCATCGGCCTGACCAAGGCGGATGGCAATGTGATAACTAGGGACGGCATGATCGCCACCCTGGAATTCGAGAAAGCGGTATACGAGAACGAGACGGTCAACCAATGCCTGATACAGCCACATGACCATATAACATCCATATTCAGTCCAGCGGATCTTGTGGCCGCGGCCATGATATCGCAGGCCATGATTGACCCGGCGATGGCTGAAGCGCTTGTGATGGAGGACTTCAACGCATCCGATCCGCTGTCATATGACAACATGATCCTGGTGCTGAACCTCAGCAACGACGCCGCGGTCCAGCAGACGGTCTTCGGACTGATGTCCACCGAGCAGGGAGCCACCATGGCCAGCCTGTTCACCAACGATCTAGAGGTATCGGCGACCAACGCCAACGCCAACGGCTACCTGGTGTTCTTCAGCATGAACAAGGAGACATTCGACCTCGAACCAGATGAAGATTCGGGATTGGTCTCGCAGCTGGAGCTGGAGCAAGTGATGTCGGACAAGGCCAAGGATGTCAATGCTGGCGAGACGGCCCAGGCCGCCGGTGTCACCCTATCGGTAATGGGATTCAGCATGATGTCTGAGGAGATCATGAACGCCGCCATGGATTCCATAATGAGTCTGATACCGGTCACCATAGTGGCCATCGTCATCATACTTCTCATAGTGTACCGTGATATCGTCGACACCCTAGGAGGCCTTCTTGGCCTAATGATAGCAATTGTCTGGACCTTTGGCATCGCCGCCGCGCTCGGTTTCAGCTTCAACCCGATGACCATCGCAGTGCCCATCCTATTACTCGGTCTGGGGATCGATTACGGTCTGCACATAGTAATGCGCTACCGTGAGGAGCGCTCCGAAGACCAAGATAGCCAACGGGCCACGATATTGACCACCCGCTCTGTTGGGGAGGCCCTTCTTCTGGCCACGATCACTACAGTAGTTGCATTCCTTAGCAACCTGACCTCGACCATGCCAGCCCTGAGGGAATTCGGCATCCTGTGCGCCTTGGGCATCATATGCTCATTCATCGTCATGATGTTACTCATACCCTCGGTGCAGGTTATTCGAGACCAGCGCACCGAGGCCAAAGGCATGGAGATCCCTAGAAGGCATCGCAAACGGGATGACAACAAGGACAAGACACTGGCCCGCATCGTCGGGATAGGTGGCAAAGCTGCCACCAAGGCACCAGTGATGGTGATAGTCGGCTCGTTGATCGTGGTGGGATTATTCGGATACGGGGCGGTGAACATATCGTCTGAGTTCGACTACCTTGATTTCCTCCCCGATGGACTGGATTCCACCAAGGACCTCAACTACTTCCTGGATAATTTCAACGCCACCGGCCTTAACACCGCCAACGTGCTGGTCGAGGGCAACGCCTCCGACCCTGCGATCATTGCCGCCATGGATGCCTCGGCATCCAACATGGCCGACAGCCGCGGAGTGGTCGTTGTAAACGGCAGCGCACAGGTGACCTACATATCGACCGTGCTCCTTGACTGGTATCAGACCGATGCTGGGAATGAGACCAACCTGACCATGTACCAGATGATCTATCCCATGTACTTCAACGCGACCAGCGGCGATGTGCTGCAGGGCACCAGCCAGGCCAATGTGACCGTGCTCCTCGGGCTCCTGTATGCCCATGGCATGTCCGGCGACGAGAGCGTCTTCATGGACCTGGCAAGTATCATGGGCACTAACGACGATGACGAGGCGGTCACCCAGATGGTCGTTGTGGTGGCCGATGATCTGGGCCAGAACGAGATCCTGGATCTGCGGGATGACCTTATGGTGGACATCGAACCCATCAAGGATCTCGGCGTCCAAGCCATTCCAGCAGGGGGCGCCATCTCCGGAGCGGTCACCACTCAGGAGATGAATCAGAGCCAGTTGATGTCGCTGATGATAACTTTGGTGGCTACTTGGCTGCTGCTCACCATTGTCCTCTACGTGACCGACAAATCGCTGCTGATGGGCACCATGGCCACAATACCCACGCTGGTGTCCGTGATCATGGTATGGGGCTCCATGTTCTTCATGGGCATATCCCTCAACATCATGACCCTGACCATCGCCTCGTTGACGGTGGGTATGGGTGTGACCTATGGCATCCACATATGCCACCGGTTCACCGAGGAGATGGATACGGGTCGATCGGGCGATGAGTCTGTGAGGACGGCGGTCAGCCATACCGGGCAAGGTGTGCTCGGTGCGGCGGCCACCACCGCATTGGGTTTCTTCATCCTGGCATTCTCACTGCTCCCACCTATGCAACAGTTCGGCACCATCACCGCCCTGGCGATAGTGTTCGCCTTCCTGGGTGCAGTGGTGCTCCTACCAGCCCTGCTGACCCTTTGGGCTCGGCGGAAGGAGAAGCTCGCTGGGGTCTAATGCCCCCCCAATAAACCCTTTCCTACTCATTTATTTCATAAGTCGATCGTCAAACCTACCTGTACCGGCCTTTAGGGACGCGGATCTCGAATCGGGCCCCCTCGCCTTGCACCCCGTTCTCCCTGATGGAGATGCCGGTAATGCCCAGGATCGACTTGACCAGGAAGAGACCGTACCCTGTGTTCGATCCGACGCCCTTCTCAAATATCGTTTCCTTGTCGTCCAGGGGGATGCCTATGCCATCATCCTCCAGCGACAGTACGTAGTCGCCATCATCGTAGGTGTCCCACACCCTCATGCGATTCACCCCGCCGCCATGCCAGATCGAATTGCCTATCAGGTTGCCCATGACCCTGTCCAACATGGGGTCGGCGAACACCTCCACATCCATCAGGTCGATCTCCATGGCCACATCATGCAGGGCTGCCTGCCTGAGCGCCTGTGCCTTCAGCAGGGGCACATGGAACCACACCGGCAGATAGTGCCCCGCCTCCTGGTAGTCCTGAGTGAACGCGATCATGCTCCGTATGTCATCGAGACATGTGTTCAGCTTTTGAGCCAGAGGCAGACCGATCGGGTCCAGGGACCCCTCCAACCGCATCAGTTCCAGATAGCCCATGGCGGCGGTGAGCTTGTTCACCATATCATGACTGGTTATATGATTGAGTGTACCCAGACGGTCCAGGGCCAGCTCCAGTTCGGTCCCCTTGTCATGGAACTCGGTGACGTCCCTGAGTATCGCGAACTCGGCAAGCTGTCCCCTAAAGCGTATGCGGGTGGCGTACACATCGATGAACACCTCCCGACCGTCCACTGTTCTACACCTCACCTCCTGTTTTTGATACCCGTACTCGTCCAACATGCGAGCGTTCTTGAATCGCACCCTGTCATGTTCATCCGGATGGATGAAGTCGAACGCGGACATGCCCTTGACCAGATCCAGGGATTCCTGCTCCGCCTTTAAACCGAACATACTGACAGCGCACATATTGGCATACAGCACATTCCCATCGCTATCAATGATCGCCACACCCTCCATGGGATTGTTCAGGAGGAGCCTCTCAACCTGCTCGACGTCCCTTTCCCGTATCATCTTTCGAATGAGGTGGTTGCACATCGCCACCTCATCCCCCGCATCGGCGCCCTCCGTTCCTCTGGATATGAAGCTATCGCATCCATGGTTGAGCGCCCTTTCGAACATCTTCTCATGAGTGTGGTCGGTGAGGATGATGAACCGAGTATCTCCCCCCTTCTTGAACGCGTCTATGACATCCCCCGCACCGATGCCGTCGATCTCCCAGTCTGCCACGATCATGTCGAACGGGCTTGCTTCGAACAGGGTCCTACCCTCCTCGAACGTGGTAGCCCTCTCGATCTCGATCTCGTCATCATCCAGATGGACCCCGTCATGGATGTGCTGCACCCTGAACGTCCTGGAAAATATGAGAAGCAAGCGGAACATGGGATTAGGGAGCCTCGGTCCCGGCCCAATTAAAACTATCCCCGCCATTATCAATAATAAAAATCACATATCGACCCAGAACTAATAATATGAGCAGTTCCCGTGAGGAAGGGATGATGGCGGCGGGATCAGCGATCGAGGTCGATGACCTTCTGATCAGATATGGCAGCCTGGTCGCGGTAGACGGCATGTCCGTCCAGATCGAGGGGCGGGTCATTGGACTGCTGGGTCCAAACGGGGCAGGTAAGAGCACACTCATCCGTTGCCTGTTAGGACTTATCAAGCCGGAACGGGGACGCGTGACGGTCGCGGGTCTAGACGTGTCCGCCGATGTCATGTCTGTCAGGGACCGGGTGGGCTACATGCCTGAGCATGACTGTCTCATAGAGTCCATGAGCGCAGTAGCATTGGTATCATACATGGGTCGGATGTCAGGAATGTGCCGCAAGGACGCCGTGCCTCGGGCCCACGAGGTGCTGGACTTCGTGGGGATCGCCGAGGAACGTTACCGCACCATCGCATCATACTCCACAGGCATGAAGCAGCGAGTGAAGCTGGCCCAGGCGATAGTCCACGATCCTGACATGCTGTTCCTTGATGAACCCACAAATGGCATGGACCCTGTGGGTCGAGAGGACATGCTGCGGCTGATAGGGAGGATCGGCTCCGCTGGCCGAACCATACTGATATCATCACACATCCTATCCGATGTTGAACGGGTGAGCGATTACGTGGTGATCATGGAACAGGGCCGTTTGGTCGCCGAGGGAGCCCTCGAAGAGCTGCTAATGGAGGATCTGGGGGTCACCCGGCTGATGGTTCGCGGCGACCGAACAGCACTGGAACACTTCGTCGACCGGCTCGATGGGCTTGGAGAGCTCATGCACGTTGATGTTCTAGAGGGCGAGGCCCATCTGTTGATCAAAGGCCTCGATGACACCGGGGCGGCACTGGAGGCGGCCGCTACACTAGGCGTACAGATCCGTTCCCTCGGTCCGGAGAAGCCTTCCCTAGAGGACGTGTTCATCAAGAAGATGGGGGGAGGTCAATGAGCATAGAACCCATAGAATACCGGCCTTGGGAGGGGGTCCGCAGCTCCCATCGTGCTCGGCCCATGGTCATAGCCGACCAGGTGATGCGGAAGAGCGTGCGCAGCGGCTGGTTCGTGGGCGTGGTGGCCATCGGAACGTTCTTGGTGTACGGACTCAACATGTTGTTCCTGGCCTTCAGCCCCTTGGATCATCTGGACGGGGATTTCATGATGTCGGTCATGGCCAATGGTCTGTCCTATCTGTTCATCCTGATACTGGTGACCATGCTCTGCTCCGACCTCCTGGCCGAGGACGCCCGTTCGCGATCGCACATATTGTACTTCTCACGAGCGGTGGGGCATGGGCCCTACCTACTGGGCAAGGGGGCAGGGGCCGCCCTGTCGTTATCAGTGTTCGCATTGATAGCGCCGCTGGCCATCGGACTGATGGCCATCGCCACCCAGACATCCAATGATTGGGGTGCCAGCATTGCCACGCTAGGGAGGGTTCTACTAGCGGGCACGTTCGCCACGGTGTTGTTCGTGCCCTTCGGTATGATGATGTCCTCGTTCACTGAACGGCGAGCGTTCGCCGCCGTGGGAGCCTTCATGGGCCTATTCGGCCTGGACATAGTAAGCAGCATATTCCAGGGGATCGACACCTCCTGGCGATTGATATCACCTCAAGATATCCTGCATCTGGGGCTGGGGCTGATACTAGGTCAGGGTTTCCCTTCGCACTTGGACCTATGGGCATACTGGCTGGTGTTATCGGTTCTGACGCTACTACCTATGTTGATACTGTACCTCCGGG
>JAUVWO010000018.1 GCA_030604065.1 Methanomassiliicoccales archaeon
ATAACCACTGAGATACTAGGTCCCTGGGGGTTCGAAGTATATCCCGCAGTGAGGATGACGGAAGCGATGAAGATGATTGCCACATCCACCTTTGACATAGCGATCCTCGATTACAGTCTTCCCGATGGTAAAGGGACCGAGCTCCTAGAGAAGATGCGCTCCATGGGACTGACCATCCCCATCATCTTTGTTACTGGGATGGACGATCCATCCCTGTGTATCCAGGTCAAGAGTGAGGGGGCCACCGATTACATCGTAAAGACATACGACTACTACGTTCGCTTGCCTGGAATACTCTTGGATCTCATCGAGGATGATTGAGGATGCGAGCGGTGGGGATACTTGGAAGTCCCAGGCCAGAGGGCAATTGCGCAACCCTTCTGAGAGAGGTCATGAAGGGTGCGGTCGAGGCCGGGGCCGAGACCGCCTTCTATGACCTGGGTGACATGGAAGTGAGATTCTGTAGGGGTTGTGATTCCTGCGCCCTCGATGGCGTCTGCGTGATAGATGACGATATGCAGACACTCTATCAGGAACTGAGCCATGCGGATCTGGTGGTGCTAGCCTCTCCAGTCTATTTCTCTGGGCTCTCAGCCCAGATGAAGGTCATGGTGGATCGATGCCAGTGCTTATGGCACCGGTACATTCCCACACACGGCCGAGCTGCATTGATCATGGTCGGTGGGATGAAGGAACCGCAGTTCCGCAATGGTCTGTCGGTGGCTAGATCCCTGTTCGCAACCGTAGGGTTGGAGCCCAGGGATGGGTTGTTGGTCGGTGGTATGAATCTCCCAGGGGAAGTGGCTACCAGGCCGGAAGTATTGAGGGCGGCCAGATCATTGGGGGAATCCCTGATCAGTGAGGACTAGGCAGCCCACCGGTCGTTGGTGATCGGGCGTCCGATCCACGAGCATTCACATCAGGAACGGTGGCCGGTTCTGAGTGTTCCCTGCGTTCTATCAAATTGGTCAATACCGGGGTGAATGGATCCACGAACCCACCAGCAAGTCCTGTTTTTTCCATGGCCCCTAGGTCTGATTCTCTGACCCCCCCGCCGAGGATGACGGCGACATCTAGTGAAGAGGCTCTATCCAGAAGCACGCCGTCAGGGCCACAGGCCCGACCCAATCGGGGAAGGTCTATGATGCCTATGCGCTCGAAACCTACTCTGGCCATATCAGTTGCTGCTTGTTCAAGGTTCTGTCGTCCCCAGTGCCAGCGCACATCGCCATCTAGGTACAGTACAGGTAGACAGCTGTCAGATAGTGCGTACAGATCTTCTAGCAGCGATAACGAGGGGACCGTGAGCGAACCGGCTATAACCATCTCGACCCCGATGGTGAATGCATCTAGGAGATCCTCCTCTTTTTCCAATCCCATATCCAGCCAAACCCCCCTGCGTCGTCGGACCAGTTCCTGCATGGCTGAGAAATTGGGCCGTCTTCGGGATATGCCTGCCAGATCCATCATGAGTACGTGCTTGGCGTTGTATTCAGACGAACTTATCGAATCCCAGTACCACCAGAACGGCTTTCGGGGGTCGCATGGAATCAATCGATCTCCTTCCCATCTGACCCTGACCGTTTCAGCGGCCCGATCGAGTGTGACCTCGACTCGCCCCATGGAGAAGAGGGGTTCGGTGTCGATCGGCATCACTGGTACGTGGAGGAATCCGTTCTCCTGGTCTTCGCCATCATTCCTGAGCGATCGCTGAAAATCGAACAGCTCCTCAAAGCTCTTGAAGTCCAACGGCACAGATTCTCGACCGCATTGGTTGCAGTGATGGAAGATGTCGGTGGCATTGATGCCGGTCAATGGGCCACCATATATCTCTGACATCCGGATATCGGTGCTCCCGCAATACGGGCAAGCTCTGATCCGATAGTAGCGATGCATGGCCTACAGACGCTCCCCGAAAGCCTCGAGTACGCTTTGTATCATGGGGTGCTCAAGTATGATGTCGGGATCGTTGGCGCCTGGCACGATTGTGCTGATCATGTCCTTGATGCCCAGCATGCCCACGCTTATGCCGAACCGGTTGTTCATGTAGTTGTAAGCTATAGCTCCCTGGGGCGAACCACATGGGAAGAAGACGTAGGCGATCTTATTCTCAGGTAGGCGGCTGCACTATTTTTTTCCCTTATCCTTCGAGAAGTCCAACAAGGCATAGGTTCGGTCGATGAACATCTTGAACGGTCCAGTCTCTGCACCCATGTATATGGGGGAGCCGAGGATGATAATGTCGGCCTCTTTCATCTCTAGGTATATCTGAGTCATGTCGTCGTCGATCACACAGGAGTCGCCATGTTTACAACCCATGCACCCCCGGCATCCGGATATGTTCAGATCGTACACGTCGTGACGATCGACATGGTGTCCTGCATCCAACGCCATCCTCACCATCTCGTTGATGACGGCGGCGGTGCTCCCCTGTTTCCGGGGGCTTCCGTTGACCGCGAATATCTTCATTTCAATCGTTCCATGGAATGGTACGCTTGGTCATTAATCTTACTGGGCCGCAGATCTGTCACCGTCATCGTCCACCATGGTCCATGTAGGTCTCATGATGATGGCAACCACATCGCCCAGCAGCGCTATGGCGGCGCCCATGCCCCATGCAAGTACGTATCCTCGTTCTTCCCACAATTCGATAGTGCTCGTACTTCCCAATGGCGACCAAATGACCACATACTGCGCGAGCAGAACCGAGGCTAGCACCGATCATATGGATATTCTTTCATTTGAAAGAATGCCGTGGAGGGAAACTGATAAATCAAAACTGAACGCATATGTTTATCCGAGGTGGAAATGTGCTTTCTAATATACCTTACGACCTGAAGCGACTCAAAGGGTCAGACCTTGACCGTGAGATACTGCGATGGGGGATGATGGCCGAGTTGGATGCGATCAATGTGTATGAGCAGATGGCTACCATGACCGAGGATCCTGACATAAGAACGATCCTGCTGGATATTGCCAAGGAGGAGAAGACCCACGTAGGGGAGTTCCAGGCACTGCTCCTCGCGCGCGATCCAGAGCAGCTCAAGGAGATGGAGGCTGGGCGTCTCGAGGTGGAGAAGGAGCTTTCCGAGTGAGGGCAGCCTCAGGTGTTAGACTTTTATAGTTCGACCCACCATTTTTTACATTGTCGCTGACTCATGATCAATAGGTACCAACACTCATCAGCCAGTGGCGGAGGGATCACATATGGCACAGATGATGGAGATCTATCACTGCGAGATGTGCGGTAATATCGTGGAGGTGCTGCATGGGGGAAATGGTAAGCTTGTCTGCTGTAACGAGGAGATGGAGCTATTGGAGGCCAAGACAGCCGACTCTGCCATCGAAAAGCACGTACCAGTCATCGAGCGTTCGGGCGATCACGTCACTGTCATGGTGGGTAGCGTACCCCATCCCATGACAGAAGACCATCACATAGAGTGGATCGAGCTTGTGTGTGATGAATGCGGTTTGGTCGAGCGGAAGCAGCTCAAGGCGGGGGACGATTCAGGAGCGGTATTCTGCTGGTGCAATGAATGTTGCGAATGCGGCACCGAATGTCTATGGGCTAGGGAGCATTGCAACGTACATGGGCTCTGGAAGAGCTAGCCGTCACGAATCCCGGTTCCGCAGGTTCGGGGAATCATTTAAACGCACTGTCGCGAATTCGATGAGAGATTGAACATGTCAGGCGAAGCTAGTATCGGAGCGTTTCTCTGCACCTGCGGGGATTGCATCACCAGTGTGATAGATTATGGTAGGGTGGAGGAGAGACTGCGTTCGCTTCCAGAGATCAAGCATGTGGAGCGTTGCGAGCGACTTTGTCAGACAGAATGTCGGGAGCGAATGGCCAATACAATGAAGGACAAGGGACTGGATCGCGCCCTGGTGGTCGCTTGCTCTCCAAGGGTCTACGAGCCCATATTCCGTGAGGTCCTGGAGTCCGCAGGCATCAACGGGCACATGCTCATGATGACCAATCTCCGGGAACAGTGCGCCTACATACATTATCATGCGCCGGAATCGGCTACCGAGAAGGCGGTCGACATGGTGACGTCGTCAGTCGCTGGCCTGATCCACATGGAACCTAGTGAGGTTGGAGTCAAGGCCAAGGTGATCGAGGATGCCTGCGTGGGATGCGAGATATGTGCACAGGTCTGCCCAGAGACTGCAATAACAATGGTACCAAACCCGAATCCGGACATAAAGAAGCTGTCCCACGTCGATGTCGAAACCTGCGTTGGCTGTGGTGTATGCGTGTCCTCATGTCCTGTGGGGGCCATGGACATGCATGTGTTCTCCAATGACAATATGCTATCCCAGGTAAGATACTTGGCCCAGGGTAATGGGGTCAAGCCAGAGTTCCCCAATATCATCGTTTTCGAGTGCAACTGGTGTGGCTACTCTGCTGGCGACATGGCTGGAGTTAAGCGTTTACAGATCGACCCCAATTTCCGCACCATCCGCTCCCTGTGCTCTGCCCGCGTCGATCCAGATTGGGTGTTGAAGGCTTTGTCATGGGGTGCGGATGGCATACTGGTATTGGCCGGCAGTCCCGGTCATTGCTCTTACGGTCAAGGAAGTCTGAAGGCCATGGCCCGTATGAAATTGACCAACATGCTCATGGCCCAGCTGGGTTTCGATGAGCGCCGCTATCAGGTGGAGTTCGTCGACTCGGATCAGGCCGAGGTGTTCAAGGAGAAGGTCGAAGGCTTCATCAACATCATACAGGAGCTGGGGCCCAACCCCATGCGCGAGAGCTTATAGTACTAACCATGGCGGCGGAGGAATGCTTCCAGTGCCTTCTCCGCTGGCCCCTCTTCGTCACTGGCCACGGTGATGCCAGCCTGAATCAGGATTTTGTATCCATGGGGGCCAATGCCACCGACTATGATCGCATCCAGATTTAATGATGATAGTTCCTTTGCCACCGTCATCCCGATTCCATGGCTGCCGCCTGCGTGCTCGTTGCGGATGGAGAAACACTCGTTGGTATCGGTGTCGACCACTATGAAGAACGGCGCATGGCCGATGTCCTCGGCCACGTTCGACGAGCGCTCTTCACCATCGGTGGCGATGGCCACCCTCATCCTCCACCCTCCAAATGTTCCAAGGCGATGTGCAGGGTGGTCAATGCCAGCTCGGCGCAGTGCTCATTCTCTGGAGGCAGCCCTCCGAGGGCTTCGATAAGCTCATGTTCGGTGATGGACCAGGCGCGCTCCACGGTGCCCTTTTCGGTCATCCGCATGAGCATTGAGCCCACCGCGGTGGTTGCACCGCACCCATCGGTGAGATAGCTGACATCCACTATCACTCCGCCTTCGACCTTTAGGAAAATGTCCATGGAGTCTCCACATGGTCCCTGCCACCACCCTCGTGCGGTGGGGTCGGCCATCGGCCCCATACGATACGGGGCTTTCGACTCCTTGAGTACCGTGGAAGAGTAGTGCCTTGAATCCTCATCGTCTATGTGGTCCTGTAACTCCTTGACATACCTGAGCAGCGGGTCATCGCCCATACAGCAGGCCCTCCAACCGTCGCCACGCATCGCGGACGGCAGGAGCGAGAACGTCATCATCGTATTCTACGATTGTCATGCCCTTGACCATCGCCATAGTGGCCGCGGTGTCGTATGGCATGCGTCCGATGACCGGTATGTTCTCCTCCGCACACCATGCTTCCATGGTCTGGGCCATCTCCGGGTTGACATCGTAGCGATTGATGATCACTGCAACCGGCACCTTGAAGTGCCTGGCCACACCGACCACCCGGATCAGGTCATGTCTACCAGACACCGTGGGCTCGGTAACGATACAGGTCAGATCGGTTCCCGATATGGACGCTATCACGGGGCATCCGATCCCTGGAGGGCCATCTATGAGCACCAGTGACCGATCCTCATCCGCCGCTAGCATCTTGGCGTTCTTGCGGACCATGGCCACCAACTTGCCCGAGGCCTCTTCTGCGGTGAACAATCGGGCATGGGACATGGGCCCGAACCGGGTGGATGAGATGTATGCCTCTCCCGATAGCCTGAACTCGAGATGGATGGCATCCGCAGGGCACACGATCTCGCATACACCGCATCCTTCACATCTGGTGTCCATGATATCGAAGTTTTCATCTATTGCCTCGAAACGGCATTTTTCTCGGCAGGCGCCACACTCAGTGCATAGGGCAGGATCTTTGATGGCTATCTCTATTCCGCGGAATTCCATGCGACCTCTTACTTCTGGATGAAGCAATAGGTGCAGATCTGCAGCATCGACGTCGCAGTCGGCCAGCACCGCGTCCTTGGCCAGTGAGGCGAAGGCCGCAGTAATTGTGGTCTTGCCCGTGCCTCCCTTTCCCGAGAGCACCACTAGTTCTTTCAACCTACCACCTCCTGTATTCGTGTGTACACTGCCCTCAGCGATCGCGCCAGATCGGGCATGTCCTGTACCAGACAATTGCCGGATGAGTACAGCTCCGCTATCTGACGGGACTCAGGTATGCGCAGTAGGATCTCAATATCCTGCTCTTCGCAGAAGCGTTCGACGCCATCATCGCCGACGCCGTCCCGGTTGATGATGACTCCCAAGGGTAGGCCGGCGTTCTTGACAACATCCACGGCCAGTTTGAGGTCGTGCAACCCGAAGGGCGTGGGCTCTGTGACCAGCACCGCGTAGTCCGCCCCCTGTAGCGTTTCTACCACGGGACATGAGGTGCCGGGGGGTGAGTCATAAATGAACACCCCATCACCATCATCGAGGGCATTAAGCTTGCGGATCAGAGGCACTGCCAACGGCTCACCGATCTTAAGCTGACCATCGTACAGCGTCACGCCCCCGAATTCTCCTCGACGGATGTCCCCGATCATGCGAGGGCTTTCGCCGATGGCCTGGTGCTGGCACACGATGGCGCATCCACCGCATGGGTGGCAGAGCTCCCTAAAGAACAGTAGGCTCTCAGGTGGGATCACTGCGATGGCATGGTAATGGCAGAAGTCGGCACATTCCTTGCAGTATGTGCATCGGTCAAGATCGAATGCGGGCTCCATCAGGATCACATCCTGGTGCACTTTCATGTCACCTAGGAAGAGGGCGCAGTTGGGTTCCTCTACATCACAGTCCACTAGGGTGCAATTCCCTAACACCAGGGCCAGGTTGACCGATACGGTGGTCTTGCCCGTGCCGCCCTTTCCGCTAGCCACAACGATCTTCATGTCACTGCCCGCGATAGGTGTGTTCCTGACAGGCGTTACTGGAGTCTGCTAGGGGCAGACCACCTTTCCTGAGGTCGTCAAGTGCCTTGGAGACGTTACCGTTCGCCTGTACGTATACCTCGATGCCCAGTTCATTGAACCGCACCACCGCTTTCCGTCCAAGGCCACCACAGACCATCACGTTGGCGCCGGTGCCAGCTATGATATCAGGGGGCATACCAACGCCGCCAAGGTGTTCGCTGGTGTTGGGATGGATATTCACATTCCCATCGTCATCCACCACCGTGAATGTCGGCGCCCGGCCGAAGTGACCGAATATCTCATCGTTCAATCCCTTATCTCCCGTTGTTGGAAAACACACTTTCATGATCTCACCATTTCCCTCCACTATGGGATTCCTTGGAGGGGCCGTTCAGCCTAACGAGCTTACCGTTGGTGAACGCCTCAAGTGCGTCCTTGGCCTTACCTTCGAAGCCATAGGCTTTGATCCCAGCCGCGGCAAGGGTGGCATGGGCCTTGGGGCCGAGGTTGCCGGTGATGACCGCCTTACAACCCTTTTCGGCCACGAGCTGGGCCGCACCCACGCCCGCACCGCCAGGGCTGGAGACGCCAGCGTTCTCGATCGCCTCAACAGACGCGGTCTCCGTGTCTATCATCAGGAACCATGCGCAACGTCCGAAGCGGGGATCGACCATCGCCTCCAGATCAGTGCCCTGTGCTGATATACATAACTTCATTTTCATCCCTCTACTATATTCCTAATATTATCCACGATCGTATCAAAAGCCTTCGCTGCTAACGAGTCCCGGTCCTTGAGTATGATGGGCATGCCTGAATCGCCGCTCACGACCACTTTGGGGTCGAGAGGCACTCGGCCTAGGAACGGGACGCCGAACTCCTCGGCCGCCTTCTCCCCTCCGCCACGACTGAACAGGTCTATCTCTTCGCCGCAGTGAGGGCACACGAACCCGCTCATGTTCTCCACTATTCCGATCACCGGGAGTCCGAGCTGTTTTGCGAAGTTGATGGACTTTCTAGCATCCAGGAGAGCTACCTCTTGCGGGGTGGTGACGATGATGGCACCATCTGCCTCTGGAAGCATCTGGGCGATCGATAGCGGCTCGTCACCAGTACCTGGCGGCAGGTCCACCACCAAGTAATCCAAGTCGCCCCAGTTGACATCGGAGATGAATTGTTTCAGTGCGCCCATCTTGACAGGTCCACGCCATATTATAGGTGAGTCCCTCTCCGCTAGCAGGAAGGCCATGGACACCACCTTAAGATGGGGTGGGACCTGTATTGGAAACAGCCCATCATCATCGGCCGTCATGCGCTCATCCTCGATATTGAGCATCTTGGGCACGTTAGGGCCATGGATGTCAGCGTCCATGATGCCGGTCTCAAGACCGCTCATGGACATTCCGATGGCCAGGTTGGTGGCCACGGTGCTCTTACCCACGCCGCCCTTTCCGCTCATGACGAATATCTTGTGCTTGATGCGGTCCGCCCTCGCCCTGAGCCTATCGTCCTCCGCCTTCTGTTGCATGCGTTGACGTTCCTTGGGATCGAGGGTCTCGTTGCTGGTACAGCTACTGCATTCCTCATTGCAGTCGGTCGGACAATCTGAGTGGGGCATCATTGGCGTCATCTCTCTCGTTCGATGGGGTAATCCTTAAGTCTGTTAATGCGGCGGTGTTCTTAAATGATTACCCTAACCCTAAAGGAACGAAACCGTAAAAAGGGATCCATCGTGTAACATCGTTCATGCCTATGGGGGACCCGATGGGAGGAGACTATGACTACGGCGATATCGGGAAGGTGGAAGCTGTGGCATTGGTAATGGTGCCGGTGACCGACATCGACGTTGCCATCGAATTCTATGTTGAGACGTTGGGAATGCGGCTGGAGAAGCGATCAGGTCTCATGGCCTTAGTGTCGGCGATCGGGAACGGCCGCCTATTGCTCATAGAGCCGGAGGCTGGCAGTGCTCTCATCACTGGAGGGCACACGGGCATAGTGTTCACGACCTCATCCGTATACGATCTCCATCGTAGAAGGGTGGATCAGGGCGTGGTATTCACGCGCAAGCCTATGGTCACGAGGCTTGGCTTGGAGGTCGAGTTCGAGGACCAGGATGGGAATCGGATGACGGTGATCGAGTATAGCATATAGATATCTGCAAAGATATTTATCTGTAGTTTCGGTTCTATGAAGGTCAGTGGGTGTTTGGTTGTTGAGGGGGATAGGGAACCGATGGTTGTTGGCGCTGGCCGCTCTTGTCATGGCTATGGAGGGCGTTCTCGTCCTGGCATACGGTCGGGCAGTGACGATCGAGGGTTTAACCACGCTATCGTCGTTCACAGTGATGGTCGGCGGCCTCGGCCTCCTGGTATTCTCCCTTGTGGCCCTGGTTTTCATTGCCAACGATGCGATCTATGTAGACAAGGGACCATTGCCTCGAGGCCTAATGGACCTGTTCATCGGACTTGGCGGCATCATCATCATGGTGATGGGCCTGTTCGTGACCACGAATGCCGATAACGTCTCCATTGAGGGACTGGAAGGCGTTCGTCAACCACTCGTGGCATTGTTTGGTTCCCAGTTATTCTGTTTGGGGCTTATCAGCTCCATGATATGGCTCACCAACGGCAGCTTCGCATTCCGTAACTGGGTATACTGCTCTATAGGCACGGTCATCGCCCTGGTCCTATTGCTACAGGGCATGACGATCCTCTCATCAGCTGCTGCTAGTACCATTGGAGGGTTCACCGCCAAGACAATGTTCTTGGGCGGTACCCAGCTGACCTTGCTGGCATTTCTGGTCTTAATAGGATGGATGCCGCTTCTCAAA
The DNA here is from genome assembly GCA_030604065.1 of Methanomassiliicoccales archaeon. GTDB lineage: Archaea > Thermoplasmatota > Thermoplasmata > Methanomassiliicoccales > JAUVWO01 > JAUVWO01. The sequence continues at coordinate 10,056 of JAUVWO010000018.1, forward strand.
AGCATAAAGTCCGGCCGTAGGCCATGGTACAGCTATCTCATGTACCTGATCTGCGCTCTGGTCGCCGTGGAGGGGCTGGTGGTGGTATTCTATGCATCTCCTATATCCATCGATGGCTTCGGATGGGTGCGCAAGAGCTATGTTAGCCTATGGGGTTCGTTGCTCGCCGTCAGCGGGGTCGCCTCCATGGTGGCATGGTTCATGAGAGATCGGATCGTGTCCCGTGACCTCATTATCGAGGTGGCAGGGCTCGCTGTCGCCCTAGTCCTATTAATGGAGGGACTGATGCTTTACGGTCTCCGTGGCGATATGATCGTAGGATCCATAGGCGGTATACTGTCTGGGACCATGGGACTGGCCATTATTGCCTTGGTCATCGTCAGCTTGTTCCCGATATCTGCATGGACACATATGCATAGGCCACTGATGATACGAGGCAGGCAGTTGGTGCCGGACCGATACGTTCTAATGGCGGGTGCCGTGGCATCGATGGCGTTCATGGCGATGGGCATGGCCATAATGCGCTATGCATCCCCTACCCATATCGAAGGATGGGGCACATTCACGACCGATATGGTGCTCTTTGGCGGTGCTCAACTGTTCTACCTCGGCCTGGCCGGGGCATTGCTATGGACGTTCCGGGGCCTGAGGCCCTGCTGTGAAATAAAACGGGTAGGGGTGGCCCTAGTGGCCTATATACTACTGCTTACCTTGGCGCTTTTCCTGTTGTGAGCTAGAGCGCACCGATGTTTGTCTGGTCGATGGCCTTTTCCACCTCGAGGCGGATCTGGTCCGGTAGCCCAACTATGCCGCCCTCCAGGACTCCGCGGACGATGATGCCCACGGCCTCATCCTCGCTTAGTCCGCGGGCCATAAGGTATTCGACCTGGTCCTGGGCCACCTTGCCCACCGCGGCCTCGTGGGTCATCTCAACGTCGGGGAGGCGGGCTTCCAGTTCTGGGATGGCGATGCTTATGCCGCCATCGGCCATGATCAATGAGTTGCATTCTAGGTGGGCCTTGATCATCGGTGCCAAGCCCACCAATCGGCCCCGGTTGATGATCTCACCTCCAGTTGTGATGGAACGGGACACGATGCGGGCTCTGGTCTCTGGCGCTCCCAGTACGGCCATACACCCCATGTCCAGCTTGCAGCCCGGCGGGGCCACCGAAATGCTGGAGAAGTTAGCCTTCGCCCTGGGGCCATCGAGGAACACCTTGGGGTACAGCTGGATGGAGCGAATCGGACCCAGGGAGATGTAATTGTCGATGAACGTGGCGTCCTCCGCCACCTTGATCACTGTCCGTGGTCGGGCACTGATGTCTGATGCCCAGTTGTGAATGGTGGTGAACGTTAACGAGCCTCCTTTCATGACGTAAAGCTCGGAGGCCGCCAAATGAAGGGATTCCTTGGCGCAGTGGGTGCTGGTGCATCCGGATATGAATTGCATGGATGCCCCTTCTTCCACTATTATGACATTGTGCACGTTCTGCATCGACCGCACACTGTCTAGGACCTGACCGGCTTGGACGGGGTGTGCCACATGCACTCCCGACTTGACCCGTATGAAGTATCCGTCCGAGTCCTCCATGAAGGTCTTGGCGGTGTATTTGTCGGTGTCCACCTGGACTGCGTTCCACACGAAGTCCTTGGCCCAATCGTAGCGCTTCAACGCCTCCTGGGTGGACATGACCTCCAACCCCTCCACCTGCTTGGAGGTGTGGACGATGCTATTGTCCAGCAGAAGGAAGCTGCCTGCCCGTTCCTGCTGATCAGGCACGACGCCGACATTGATGATGCTGTCCTTGAGGTCCCGATCCAATGATTCGAGATCCTCCCCCGCTCGCAACTCACGGGGGGCGACCTGAAAATTATCCACATCTATATCGTCGCCATAGCTGGCGGTCTTGCCGCCAGCATGCTTGGCCCTGCGCCTCAGTTCCTCTGATGACATCGGATGCACTCCTCATAGCCGTGACGGCGTATCCTCTCGAACATGACATCGGGGCTGCCAGAGCACTGTATGGTGCCATTGGCAAGGACGAACGCCTTCTGGGCCTCGATGAAGTCTAGTATCTGACCAGTGTGGGTGATGATAAGGGCCGACCTTATGGTTCCGCTTCCATCGGACCCGCATCCAATGCCCCCTATCAGATCGCGGATCTTCTTCCCGATCACCTGGATGCTCACCAGATCCACTCCGGATTCCGGCTCGTCCATCATGAGGAAGCAAGGGCCCTGGGCCTGCAACTGAAGTATCTCGGACCGCTTGAGCTCACCGCCCGAGAACCCAACGTTGATGTCGCGTTCAAGGAAAGAATCCATGTTCAGCTCACCTGCGGCCCTCTCCACGTCCATGCCATCGCCGGAGGTGGCTTTCAATACCGATCTCAGTCGCACCCCTGGGATGTTGGGAGGCCGTTGCATAAGCATTCCAATGCCAAGTCGGGCCCGCTCATCGATAGGAGCATCGGTTATATCCTTGCCTCTGAAGAAGATGCGACCGCTGGTGACCTCGAACTGACTGAAGCCCATTATGGTGGCCAGCAAGGTGCTCTTGCCCGAACCATTGGGCCCGAACAGAACGTAAGTGCTCCCTTCCGGGATATCTAGGTCGATGTCATGCAGCACCTGTTTCCCTCTGACCTCGACATTGAGACCCTCAACCTTCAGCATGGCAAACCTCGGGGGCGAAAAACGATATCTTCCTGTTTAACGTTATCTATCGTGAAGAGGTGAAATTTGGATGACAGGGCAAATGAGGCATTGGGATCATGTCTATACAAAGGGAACAAAGTTCAGTGGTGGGCCCAGCGACTTCGGTCTGCGGGCCATTGAAATGATGGAGGCCAAAGGATCGGTCGACGTACTGGAGCTTGGGTGCGGTCAGGGGCGTGACACTCTGGAGATGATGGCAAGAAGTATGAGTGTGACCGCCATGGACTACTGCTCCCTGGCCTGCACCCAGACGGCGCAGGAGGCTCACACCCGGGGACTGTCGGGGCTGAAAGTGATCGCCCATGACGTTCGTGAAGGCCTGCCGTTCGACGATGACAGTTTTGACGTCTGCTTCTCCCATATGTTCCTGACCATGGAGCTTGAGGATGATGAGGTGGGGCGGATAATGTCGGAGGTGCATCGGGTTCTACGATCTGGGGGCTTGCATCTGTTCTCGGTGAGGAACGATCACGACGATCGCTTTCGCCAAGGTATCGACCACGGCAGCGGGATGTGGGAGTGGAACGGCTTTGTGGTGAAGTATTGGACCAGGGATGACATGGACCGCTTCTCTGCCGGCCTGATCGTCGAGGATGTTTGGGAGTTCTACGAGGGCGATCCCCCAAAGACACTGTACGGTGTCATGATGAGGAAGCCATGAAAAGAGTGGCCATCATGAGGCCTGCCGAGAAGCTGGAGGGAGCCGCCTCTGCCGCTTGATCACTGGGTTTGGAACCGATATTGGTCGAGTCAATGGTAGCAAGGGTCACCGCCCCCTCTGAGTTTGGCCGTTTCTTGAGGAAGATGGCTTTCATGACCGTGGACCGGGTGGTGTTCACATCAGAGATCGGGGTACGGGCCGCCTTTCGGTTGGCCGGGCAGAGGTCGGATGAGGGCAGTTTCAGGCACAGACTCGATCAGCATCGCGTGATCGCCATTGGACATAGGATATCCAGGGAACTCGAGGCACACGGAGTGATGTCGTCCGAGGTGCCAGCATCGCACACGTCATCAGGCATCGTGGCAATGGTCCTGATGTTGGGGGGCGTAGGTTCTGGTTGTTGCGTTCGGACCGCGGTATCGATGACTTGTCAATGGGTTTTAGGGCCAAGGGAGCCATGGTCCAGGAGGCTATGGTATGCTCCCTTGATCTGGCCATTGGCTCTGAGAGCATGAGGATGGTGGTGGACGAGGTTCTGAGTGGGGTGGATGGCATCGCATTCTCCTCAGCGTTGACCGTCGACACTTTCATGGAGACCGCCCATGCCATGAGTCCCCGTAGCGTGATCATGGCGGCATTGGCCGCCAGTACCGTTGGTGCCATGGGCCCGCTCATTAGGACAAGGTTGGAGCGGGAGGGAGTGAGGGTCGACGCCATGCCACTGGAGGCGGTGATGCCCTCGCTGATAGATGCCACCATGGAGGCGAGCAAAGGGAGAAATACGCCCTGGGCGATGGTGCCGTCATGAAGGTCGTTGGATTCAATGGCAGTCCCCGGATGCTGGGCAACACCGGTCTGGCGCTGGACGTCGTGCTGGAGCGATTGGCTGACGAAGGATTCGAGACCGAGCACGTCTATCTGTGTCAAACCCCCATGGATGCCTGCGATTCCTGCGGTGCCTGCAACCGCAACATGGATGGCAATTGCATAATCGTGGACGCTTTCTCTGAACACTACGCCCGCATGCTACAGGCCGATGCAATTGTATTCGCCTCCCCTTGTTACTTCGGAGGCGTCACCGCCCAGTTGAAGGGGCTTATGGATCGAGCGGGGAACGTGGCCCGATCCTCGGGTGACCAGCTGTCACGTAAGGTGGGATTGGGGTTGGTGACCGAAAGGAGGGAGGGCGGTCTTGCCACCTTACATCAGATCCACGATTTCATGATGGCCAGCGGCATGGTGGTCGCACCCTCGGATGGCTGGCCAATCATCAGGGGGCACATCCTGGGCGAGGGAAAGGACAGTGAAGGGGTCGAATATCTGGAGTCCCTGGCCGATGGAGCTGCTTGGCTACTACGAGCACTGGATGGTCAAGCTCAATTTTGAAGCCTGGTACATTAATATCAAATCACGAAATTCATTTCGATGACTATTTAACGACTTACTGCCTTGGTAACACCATTAGCCAGTGGTATAGCTATTGGTGGTGATGGGTATGAGTCTATTAGAAAAGAGGGTCAAGAGGAAGAAATGGGATAGGTCTGGCGTGTCCGAAGTGGTCGGGAACCTGCTAATATTGGCGATCACAGTGACACTGTTCTCGGGCATCATGTTCTTCGTAACGAGCATGCCCACACCCAATGAGGAGACCTATGGCGACTTCTCCGCGACCATTGAGTTCAATACCGGTATCGGTGGGGTCACCAACACGATTATGAACGTGACCCATGTCTCCGGACAAGCTCTTGAGAACATCGAGACCCATATCTACGTACTGATCGATGGTGCCCCATACACTTTGTATATCAATGACAGCTCATCACCGATATCCAATGATCTATGGACCATCGGCCAGACCTTCCGTTACGACCTCAATGATCTGGATGGCGTAGTGATAACGACCGATTCAGAGATAGAGGTCATGATCGCTAATCACGTCAATAACACCATGGTCTGGAGCGCAGTGCTCAATGGTGTCAGGGGTGACTACGCACCCATAATCGCGAGCCGATGGATCGAAACCGTGGGCTCTTATCAGAACCCCTCCGAGATACTGTACAATGACACCACAATAAGGGTGTATGCCAGGATCGTTGACGTTGATGAGAATATCAATGTCACCACCGCGAAAGTGGACCTATCGGATCTTGGTGGAAGTGAAAGTGCGCAACTGATCGGCCCCAGCAAGGGAGGAATCTTCCAACTGGAGTCCGGGACCTTTGACATCCCAGCTTCCATCAGTGAGGGGATCAAGACCCTTGTCTTCACCGTTTCAGATACCACCAACAAGACCTCGGTGGCCTATTTCCAGATATACCTGATACTGCAGACGACCGCTGGAGGCGGCGGAGGTGGCTGGACTGGTGATGGCGGCGACGGGCCTGATGGACTATGGTACTCCGGCGTCCAGGGATACAACATCTTTGAACGTGAGGATTTCCTTGAGAATGCGAACAATGCCACGCCCACCACAGTCTTCGAGCATGGCCAGGAGGGCGAGATCCTCGTGGCCAGTCGGATCCTTATAAATAGCGAGGGGGAGAATCACTTTGAGATACTCGATCCATCGACAAAGAATGTGGTATACACTGGAAGTTTCTCCAACTTCGATTATATAAACGGCTATAAGATGTTCAACGCCACATTCCCGACCAATAGCCTGAACCCCGGTTCGTTCTACTATCTTAGCATGGCCATCAAGGACAACTGGGTACCGGTCAACAATATCTTCTTCGCCACTACTTCCATATACATCACAGATGGTGGCGGCTTTGGGGATGTGACCTATGAGACCTACAGCGACTCTGGGTTCACCATTGAGACCAACGACTTCAATTCCACCGATACGATCTACATCAAGATAACGAACGAAAACGGTTTGGTCTGGGACTCTGCCGGTGGAGACATCATCATCCGGGATTTCTATGGAAACATAGCCCTCAAGGCGGAACCTATCGATGGAGATACCGATGCAATCACCTACTTCATCGGTCAGACGGGTAATGTGTACAAGTTCGCTGTCAACCTTGAGAGGGCAAACGGCGAGCCGTGGATCCCAGGGAAGAGCGCCTACCTTCTAATCTACGATATGTTCAAGGCAGGCTCCGAGTCTTACATCCTGGGCACGGCGGTCAACATAACCTCGCCCTTGAACACATTCGATATCGTGGCCGGCTCGGTGGGCTATTCACAGGGCAACCACTACGGTGAGGGATCGCTAATATTCTATAGGAACGACAACAAGTGGACAAAGGAGTACGTCGAACTTTGGGAGAACACTGAGAGGTCCCCCGAATCATGGGGTGCTCACATAGTCAAGGTAGGCGATATCAACGGTGACGACCGCAACGACATCGTGGCCGCCAATTGGATGGAGAACCGCGGAGGAGCCGACATGGGCGAATCCGGCTGGGAGTTGGTGGTCTATTACAATAACGATGGCATGTGGTCCAAGCAGATACTGGGATCTTATGACGAAAGTGACGACATCATCGATGTGGCCATTGGCAATGTGGATTACGATTATGACCTTGATATCGTAGCGTCGATCAACGATGGCGAAGATCTGGTACTGTTCCGCAATAAGGGATACTGGGTCCAAGAGGACCTGGGAGCATTGGTCACCGATCTGGACTTCGATGTCGAGAAGATAGAGATCGCCGACATGTTCTCGACCTCTGGAAACGAGGCCTTCTCCAACGATGTCGTGATCAGTGGCGGTTCATACCTATACGTGCTCAAGAACCTTGACGGCTACGGCCGGAGCTGGTACACGTATCCCATCAGCTCTCCGTCTGGGACCTTACCTTATGAGATGGGTCCGTTCAGTGAGGAAACCCAGTCTGGCCTCATAACCTATCAAAACTATACGGTAGTTGGAGATGGTGTATATGATAGCCAGGACCATGAAGACCTTGAAGAAGTGATGCAGTATCGTTGGATTGAGTTTCAACCAGCAACATGGAATGAAGAATATACTGATGTTCAGACTGGTGGGTTGTGCAGCTACCTGACATACCTATCACCATCTAATTATGTCCAGACCGTCTATGGCCAGTCTATATATGTGGATGATTGGTCACCTCTAGAATCTATTACATTTGAGTTTGTTGATATCATAGAGGTCACAATTGAGATAGATTACATCAGTTATTCATCAGGTGATGACGTTGGTTCATTATATTTCGATGATAGTGGCGGATATGCAGATATATTTATTGCAGATCTACCAACAACATCGGGGGTGAGGAATTCAGCCAACTTCACAATAGCCGTGTCTCCAGATGATCTTGATGCCTTCCTTTCAATGCCAATAAAATTCAATAACACACTGGTTGGTTCGGTCGTGGACTTTTACACCTGGACATTCAGTGTTCAAGTGGATGAGGGTTATGCCCTGGAGCATACATGGGAGTATGAGCTCGATGCCCGCGACTCTGTGCCCTATCTGAAGTTTCAGACCCAGGTTCTCAATGACGCCTTCAAGCTGTTCTCTCTGTACGTTTCATCTGACAATGAGACCTTCGATTTCGTGTCATCGTTCTCTGGCATATCACTGAACGATATGTACACTTTGACCGATGGCATCGACATCAGCAGTTATATCTCATCCACCACCAATCAGACCTGGATCAAGATAGTCTCTGGAACCACACGAACAGATGGTAATGCGGATGACGATGCTACGAAGGTAAGCATATGGATCATGGATGTGGTCAAGTACTTCCCTGCCAGCCAGTATGGGACCGATGTGAGTGACTTTCACATAGAGGATGTGGACAATGCCTATGGCAACGATATCGTCATCGCTTCCGACGTGGAGATCGATCCGCCCGAAGGGCAAGGCGGTGGCGGAGGTGGAGGCGGTACCGTTGTTAACTACGGCGTTTCCATCGTATACCACACCTTGTCAAGTTGGGATGCCAGCAACCCTGTCCAATTCAGCACTGGCAACACTGCAGTGATACTGACTGTTGATATAGGATATCTGAGCAGTGTCAACATCGGGAATGAAGTGGTCATAGCCACGATCGATGGGGTATATATCTATAGCCTTACCGGGACGTTATTGAATTCGATCACAAATCCCCCGGCTGATATCGTGACCCTGATCGCAGCGGATGTGGACAGCGATGGCGATGACGATCTAGTGGTGGCAGCCCGTGGCATGGTGCTGCTGTATACCAACTGGGGTGGCGACCTGTATCCAGATTCGTACCTGATCCTGGATGATACCGGTGGGATCATCTATTCGCTTGATGCGGGCAGGGTGCGCACCTGAGACAAACCTCTTCCCCTTTTCATTCTTTATCCAAAAGAAGTTAATGGCAATTGTCGTTCTTGGCCTGCATGCGGATCCTTCTGGTCATCCATGGTCCCGAGCCGGTCGATACGGGAAAGGCCAAAGAGCTATTGGAATATCTGAAAGAACGAGGCGTTGTTATGGCGATCATGGGTGGCACCATAGGTGTAGCCGCGGTGATCGATGCTGGTCTGGAGTCTGCCATAGATATTACTGCCAAAAGACTCCCTTCGTCTATTGTTATCTCAATGGCTGATTCCTGCGACGAGGTCATAATTCTCAATCATGGGAGGTCTCGTGAATCAGCTCTTAGGTTCGGGGAGATGATCCAGGAAAGAGTGATCGATTTGGTCAATGTTCCTGTCATACAGGTAGATGCTGACTTTGTACGAAGCCTGGTGTCCGGAAGCGATCTGATGACCTCCATCCGCCTGGATTTCGGTTTAGAGTTGCTTCCGCCCCCCGTCGCCAAAAAGAGAACTGTGATGAAAGAACGGATCGTGGGGCCCCTTACGCCCGGCGACCCTGTGTGGGTGAACGGCAACGTCATCGGACACGCCCTTGAGGAACGCGTCATCATCAGCATCAAGGATCAGGTCCCCTTTTTTCAGGGGCTACGGGTGAAGGAAACGGGGCTTGATAGGGTAAAGGATCCATGGGATCTTGACACCATGCTAATCCGAGGTGGCCGTATAGACCGGAGCGATATCATACCTCGATGTCAAGAACAACCGACCACCGATCAGATACACATCATCGATCATGATGCGGAGGGTCAATTCCATTACATCCAGAAGGAAGGCCCCCGTCCAGCTTACGCCGTAACCATCGGGGACGACACGACCCACATCGCCTCTTGTCTGCTCTACCGTCTCAATGTGCCCATACTCGGTATCACCGACGGGGATGAGGACGGCATCATGATCGAGGATACCTTCCATCCGGACTCGATGATCCTGAGACTTGCTCCCAGCAACGATGATCGAGTTGGGGCGGAACTCAGAGACATATACCTATCTGACGCACCTTCCAGTATCGAATTGCCCTTAAATAGGCTGGCATCGCTTGCTATGGACATAGCCGGGGAGACGCTGATAGCGATCAGGACAAAGGATGGTTGGAGTGATGTCAACGGCGTAGTCCGTTGACGTTCACATTCAATTTCACCATATCGGCAATCGAGGCCACCTTCGAGGACCTGATCACTATCTGGGGTGAATCGACCACGCCGGTCTTGATCCCCACCTCTCTAGCGACGTCCCTATTGACCTTCACCAAGAGCCCTTCTACCTTCCATTCATTGCCTACTCTCAGGGCCAAGAGACGACCGACCTTGCGCCCGTCCTTGGCCACGACCTCCAACCGTTCCCGGAGATCAAATTCCATGTATCTTAAATCGAGTTAATTATATACAGACTTTGGTAAATTATACCAATGGATTTGGAACAGGTGGCGCGGACGATGGATGTGGCAAGGTACCGAAGGCAGCTGATGGTGGAAGGCATGGATGAAGACGGTCAGAACCGACTCGCAGCGACCAGCGTGGCCATTGCGGGCATGGGCGGCTTGGGTTCGGCGGCGGCGCTGTATCTGGCGGCGGCAGGCATCGGGCATCTGCGACTCATAGATGACCGTTTGCCGATAGAGGCCGACCTCAACCGTCTGGTGACCATTTCCGAGAACGATCTGGCCGATGGCGTTCTCAAGTGTGAGGCCACTGCAGCAAGGGTAAGGGCTCTCAACTCTGCGGTAAAGGTTGAGGCGGTGCACAGCCACATCGATGATGGCAGTGCCAATGAACTTATGATCGGATGTAGTTACGTCATAGATGGATTGAATGATTTCCATGATCGTTATGTTCTCAACGACCACTGCATACGTAACCGGACGATTCTGGTGCATGCTGCGGTGGAGGGATTCAGCGGTCAGGTGACGGTGATCGTGCCGGGCAAGACCCCTTGTTTGGAATGCATGATCCCTCCGGACCAGCCAGAGAGGGAGGAATCTTTGTTTGGGGTGACCACCGGCGTATTCGGGTGTATCGAGGCCACCGAGGTGATCAAGATGGTGGCCGGCGTGGGCAAGCCGCTCATGGGACGCATACTCTTCGGCGACCTGG
>JAUVWO010000110.1 GCA_030604065.1 Methanomassiliicoccales archaeon
AGAATGCGACTATCACCTAGCGATACGGGCCCGTTCCCGGGTCGGGAACGGGCTTGAGAACGAGGTGCGAAACTCTTTGGGAACGGGAGAATCAGCTCAAGCTATGGAGCGAAGTGCAAAAGTCGGGATGTCATCTGTCGAACCTTTCCCGGAGCTCCATCATCCAAGGTGATAGCCTGGCATCGACGGGGGCATCATACTGAGGGATATGGGGTTTGATATCCAGGACCACGCTGCCATCGATGGAGTCAAGACCTGTGACCCGCAGCCGGCTCCCTTCCCTCGATATGAGCCTCACGGTGGTGATCGCTATCGGATTCGGCCGAACCGGCGACCGTGTGGCGAAGATGCCCTGCCGATCGACATCGACCATGCCAGCAGGATGCACCTTGCATTGACCTGGACTGGCCCTCTCTGTGAGGAAGACCACGATCAGGTGGGAGAATCCCTCCACACCGTCCAAGGCGTCCTCGAACTCGGGCTCCATCACGATATCCGATATCATGGAGTCTCGATCCTCGAAATCATCGGGGTCCCTTTGGAGATCCCCATCCACCATTCTGAGGGTCGGCTCTGTGAGATCATTCCTCACCCGCCCCACGGCGATCATCATCATGTGCTCCTTCGACAGGTCCATGGTCGGAAAATGATTCGTCCGGGCAATAAATGCTATGCCGATGGTGTTTTCAATGAATGGCAGGATGTGAAAGGAGTGTTCCTTGAATATTGGTTCCTGTTCCCGGTAGCGATGGCCATTGCGGTATTGGCCATGTCCTCGGGAATATCCGGTTCCAATTTCTGGATACCGGTGTACATCCTGTGGCTTGGACTTGATCCCAAGACGGGGTTCTGGCTCGCCCTGGTGACCATGCTCTTCGGCTTTTCCTCTGGGTTGATGAGAAATCTCTTCCAGGGAACGGTGGACTGGAAACTGGCCTGGGCGTATCTGATCTGGGCCATTCCGGGGGCTGTGGTTGGAACCCTGCTTGTGCCGTTCTCACCGGCACGGTTGCTCATAGGTCTATTTGCCTCTTTCGTGCTGGCGTATGGCATCCATATGATCGTCTCCACGTACTATCGTCCAGATCCAGGGCCCATGGAACGGGTGCCCCGGGCTAGGACGTTCATTGCTGGCATGCTCAAGGGGCTGATCGCCACAGGCCTGGGAAAGATCATCATGCCCACCATGCTCCGTCAGAAAGGAGTTGAGAGCGCAGCCAAGGCTGTGGGGACCACCGTGCTCGTGGTCTTCGTCATAAACCTGATCGCGGTCACCCTCCGGTTGACTCCTGGATTCATCGACTCCCTGTCGCAATCGTGGGGTACGATGGCCCAGATCCTGGTGTTCGCTGTCCCGGGGGTGGTGATCGGCGGTCAGCTGGGTCCGATCATCGCGAAGCGGCTTTCGGCACGCGGGCTCCGCCTCTACGTGGGCGCCCTTCTCATATTGGTCAGCGCAATGATGGCCATCCGGGCCCTGGGCTACGCCTGATCAAACACCATGATGCGGGATCGCCCCCATCCCATCGATCATGTATCACCGTTCCTCACTTTGGTGTCCATGCTTCTAGGCGTGGCATAGTGTGGTCCAGCGATTCATGATCCGTTCACTGTTGAAAAATATGGAGTGACGCTGATGCGTCACTCGCTTTTCTGGAGGGCGTTCAATCGCTCACGGACGACCATCATCTCGCTCTCCAGGTCGTCTATCAACGCCTTGAGACACTGAGCCTCATCTTCGCTGCTGAGAGCTGCTGGCGCGGGCTGGTTGTACGTCATTGGATCGTTGTCCCATCCCATGCCTCCTCCTCCTCGGCCCATGCCCCGTCCTATTCCTCGGCCCATGCCCCGTCCTATTCTCATACCACGGCCCATAGGTCCTGGGTTAGCGAATCCCGGCGCATCGTATCCGGCGCAGTATCCGGCGCGCCTCCCGGTCAATGGGCCTCCGCCCATTGGTCCTGTCCTGTTTCCTCTTGGCATTTTACTTACCTCCTCTGATGACACGTTCCATGTCGGAGATCTTGATCGGACGCCCCTCAACGAGGGCCATCGTCACCTTCTTCCGAGCCTGGTGCAGGTCGCTCCACAGGGTCCTTCTGGAAATGCCCATCCTATTGGCTGCCTCTTCTTGGCTGAGATCCTCTAGATCGACCAGCCTCATGGCCTCCAGCTCGCCTACGGAGAGCATGACGGGTTCTATCCCATGAATGTCCTGTCCGAGGGGATCGAAGCGCATGAACGGCGGCATTGCCGATATGAATCTTCTGCCCCTGCCACGACCCCTACCGGGCCCCTGTCCGTGCATTACGTGTCACCATATTGCTCATTTGCGCAATAATATATAAAGATATTGCTCATATGTGCAATTGTAAGTTTAGCATCATTCACCTCAGGAAGGAGATTCACTTTGCATTCAGTACATTCTTCGAAGTAGTCCGGGAATAATGGAACGCCCCTTCCATTGAAACATATCTTGCATGTTATCCATTTCCCTTGACAAAGATAGATTAATAGAATGATCAGAAATATGTCTACTGTGAGCAACGAGTCGGAGAAATATCCCGAATGCCATTTTGTAGGGATCTGGATGGCGATAGGCATCGCCATATTCTCAGGAATTGGAATTCCCCTGAGCACCGTCACCGATAATTTTGGGTTCATTGGTATCGGGCCTGCAATGGGTGTGGCAATTGGATTGGCGACCGGGCAATCTGTGGAAAACAAGTATAAGGCTGAGGGTAGGATCAGACCTCTTACCAGATCTGAATGGAAGAGGAGGAAAGCCCTGGTCGCTGCAGGCATAGTCACACTCGCCTTAGGGATCGTGTTTTTTCTGGTATTGCTCCTCATCTGAATGATATGCGATCATGAAATGATATATAAGAAAATGAAAATAAATGGTTTATTATAATTTGGTCTTGATCCTACTAGCCATCCACACGATGACTCCTATGATTATGGGAATTCCGAATATGATCGCCGCCCAGATAAATACCGTGATCATCGACTCCACCACATACTCCAAGGTCCACGTTGAAATGGCAACATCCCAGTTCCCATCGATGTATATTTTGAGGGCAAACCCGATGAACAGCAGTAATGATACCCCGCTCCCTCCATTCGATGTGTTCGAACCTTTGTTGAAGAAGTTGTACTCCTTCCTCTCCTCGTCTGGCAGCCTTCTCCACCATAGCCAGCCTGTAATGGCGATGATTGCGGCCGGAATCCCGATGAAGATGAGTTCCCAGAGTACCAAATTCAAGATGAAGGAGACAACGTGCCCCATCGTCCAAAGACCCAGGATGGATGGCACCAGACCTGTCGATTGAGCGTCCCCTGCGAACCAGTGGAAGACATATACCCCGCCGATGATCAACAAGATGCCTGCTACAGCAAATATGGCAGTGACCATCCAGTGTCTTCCAATGAACATCTTCCAGTTGGAATTATCATCATTTTTGGCTTCTCCACTCATGACTCTCCCCCCCTTTCGTATTTGTTGATATTATTACCTGTATCTGACATATAATGCTTGCCGGACAGGAAAGGGGGGGGGCCAAATGCGTCCACCGATGCCACTCTCATAAAATACTCGATGTGGACCATCAAGATGGTATCGGAAGACGCAGGGGAAGGCAACGCTGCAAATGCAGGCCTAATGGCATCGTAGAGGTTCCTGGTCAGAGTCCCATGGGGCGGGGGAAACGGATCGATTTCATCACACCGATCACATGGTAACGGTCAATCATCATGCTCAATCATTATATTGAAGGAGTTACTATTATTCCTCAGTTATGAACCCGAGTCTGACACTTAGCGAGTTCGGAGCATAGCTCGCGCTGAACTCGTTCATTCTCACGACCCCGATCGCATTCTCACTTAGCTCAGGGACATTCT
>JAUVWO010000127.1 GCA_030604065.1 Methanomassiliicoccales archaeon
GTCGGTGAGGGCGAAGGTGGCCCGAACCAACAGTCGCAACGCTTTCATCACCAAGGAGGAGGGAGTGACAGGGGGTGCTGACCTGTACCTATCGTCCTCGTCTCTGGCCAGGAACATCGTTCGGGATCTGGTGACCCATTACGGTGCCGAGACCAAGGAATCGTCGTCACTGGTCGGTAGGCGCGAGGGGAAGGACATGTACCGCATGACCTATCTGGTAAGGATGCCCGGGTACACGCGTGGGGACATCGTGGATCTGGATGGAGCCCCGTTCCAGGTCAAGGATATCGATGGCAGAGGGGTCAAGCTGTTGTCGCTGCGCGGTCATCGTACCCGCAGCCTGAAGCCATCGGAAATGAGCAGCGTCCGGATACTGGACAGGTCGTCGGCCGTGGAGACGGCCGTGGTCGTCAGCGAATCGGAGGAGGAGCTGCAGGTCATGCATCCCCGCGATTACAGTACCGTGACCATGACCCGGCCCGAGGGCTATCGGGTACGGGGTGAGATGGTGTCGGTGTACCTGCGTGACGATGAGCTATACATCATGCCTTAGCGAATGAAATATCTCGGTGGAGAGCGTTGTCGGTTCATGGTCTCCTTGGAAACGGTATCGTCGACAGTGGAGGAACTGTTGCGACGGGCGTCGGTCCTGCTGCCCCCGGACGTCGAGGAGGCGCTGGTCGCCGCCCGGGAGCGCGAGAGCGACCCGGTGGCCCGCACCCAGCTGGAAACGATACTTGAGAACGTGGCCCTGGCCCGGGAGCTCGGCGTACCCATGTGCCAGGACACCGGGGTGCATGTCTTCTATCTCCGAGGCCGCATACCCGAGGGAGTGGAGGACGCCGTCCGCGAGGGCGTGGCCCGGGCCACGGCTTCGGTGCCGCTGCGTCCTAATGCGGTGCACCCGCTGACCCGGGTCAACAGTGGTGATAACCTTGGTCAGGGGATGCCTATTATCTACCTTCATCTCGGACCGACGCCGTGGCTGGAGATCACCGTGTTGCCCAAGGGTGCTGGCTCGGAGAACATGAGCCGCCTGGCCATGCTCAACCCCGGCGACGGGATCGAGGGCATCAGACGCTTCGTGTCGGGGTCCGTAGTGGAGGCAGGTGGCAAACCTTGCCCGCCAACCATCGTGGGCGTGGGCATCGGTGGCACCGCTGATGGTGCGATGGCCATGGCCAAGCAGGCGCTGCTGCGGCCGTTGAACGTGTCCAACCCCGACCCGGCCCTCGCCAAGCTGGAGGATGACCTTGCTCGGGCGCTCAACGCCACAGGGGTGGGGGCCATGGGACTGGGCGGCGACGTGACCGTGCTGGGGGTCAGAGCGATGATGGCCCATTGCCATACTGCCTCCCTGCCAGTGGCGGTCAACCTCCAGTGCTGGGCGGCCCGACAGGCCTCGGCCCGCATCGGGGATGATGGCGTCGAGTATTCTCAGGGAGGCTGGCGATGAGGTTGTCGACCCCGTTGGATGAGACCACCGTCCGCGGGCTCAAGGTCGGGGACGTGGTCCACATAGATGGCATCGTTCTGACCGGCAGGGACGAGATGCATCATCGCGCCCTAGCGTTGCTGAGAGAGAGGCGGTCGCTACCGGTCGATCTGGATGGTGCTGTGCTCTATCATTGTGGTCCTATCGTGGCTCCTGAGGGTGATGGCTACCGGCTGGTGGCCGCTGGTCCAACCACCAGTGCCCGCATGGATGGAATGGAGCCTGAACTGATCGCCAGGGCCGGGATCAGGGCCATCATCGGCAAGGGGGGGATGTCCGGCGACACTCTGGATGCGATGATCGAGCAAGGCTGCGTGTACCTGGCCGCCACGGGAGGGGCGGCGGTCAGCCTGGCTCGAGGCATCGTGGCTGTGGAGGACGTCCATTGGCTGGACCTTGGAATGCCCGAGGCCCTGTGGGTCCTGAGGGCAGAGAACCTGGGGCCGCTGGTGGTCACCATGGATACCCATGGCCGCCGCCTGCATCGAGCGGTGGCCAGCTGGTCGCAAGCGACTCTGGCGAAGCTTGACTGATCAATCCTCGTCCTCATCTTCCTGTGGGAGGATCAGCATTGAAGGTCTCTTTCCCGCCCTGGTCCTCAGCACCAGGCTCATGCACATTATCACCAGGCCCAGTATCAGGCCGACGACCATCAGGGAATGAGAGAGGTCAAAGCCATCTATGAACCCTGTGGATGGAGGTTCCTTCTCGCTCTGGAGTGTGAGGTCCATGTGCTTGGACTCGAATGGTTCCACCGTCACCGTCACCTCGTCAGATACGTACCCCTGCCGTTCCAACAACAGCGTGTAGGTGCCTGCCGGTATCTCGTTGAACGAGTAGTTACCATCATTGTTGGTGAGGGTGCTCAGGGAAAAGTTCCCCTGCCGGGCGGTCAACCTGATATTATCGATCGGCACCCCACTCTCATCCGTCACCCTTCCGCTCAGGGTGCCGTCCTGGGGCTCGAGGTCGAAGTCGATCATCACCGTATCACCACGACCAACGAACACCGCGGGAATATAGGTCTGCGTCCAGAAACCGGTCTTGGCCACCTGAATAACATAGTACTGCTCTGGTGCCACACCGGAAATGGAATAGTGACCTAGCGTCTGATTCGAGATGGTCGTATAGTTGTCGGTCAA
>JAUVWO010000117.1 GCA_030604065.1 Methanomassiliicoccales archaeon
AGGGAGTTCCACCACGAACCTACTGCCCTCCTTCGTCTCTCCCGGCACCCTGTCCTCCACCCAGACCTTGCCTCCGACCTGTTTGACTATCTCACCAACGACAGTGAGGCCAAGCCCCGAACTCTTGGTATCACCCTCGGGTTGGTTAAGCCGTCGGAACACCTTGACCTTCATCTCGTCGGGTATGCCAGGTCCCCTGTCGTCGAACATGAACCTGATGTGCTCGCCATCGTCAGTAAGGTCGCATGAGATATCGACCTCCACTGTGTCGTTCCTGTTGAACCGGATGGCGTTGTCAAGGATGCTGGTGAAGACATCCATCAGAAGGTTGGATCCCTTCACAATATGGATGGAGCAACCCTCGTGGGTATTGACCTCGATGGTCCGGTCAGGGTACTTCGCTAGCACGTAATCCAGGGCGCCGCTGATCATCTTCTGAGCATCCACATCCTCGAGTTGGATCTCCTTTGCCCGGATCTGGGTCAACCTCTGGACCTTGGCAACCAGGTCGTTGATCCGGGTGGCCTGTTCCAGGACGCTCTTGATGTACTCGGCCTCATCGGGGTTCAACCCCTGCCGCATCAAAATGAGCTCAAGGTACGACATGATCCCCTGGTTTATGTTCCGTATGTCATGTCCGAACAGGTCCAGATACAGCTCGGCCCGCTTCTTCTCCTCTATGAACTCGGCCTGGGTGCGTTTCCGATCGGTAACGTCACGGGCGACCCCCAGCATTCCGGACACTTCACCGGTCTCCGTTGACATCAGAGAGACATTGACCTCGATCCATCGGTTCTTACCCTGCTTGGTCAGGATCTCCAGTTCCATTATTACGGACTTCTCCCTAGCTTTGTCAGGCTCAATGACCCCAAGGACGTCTTCCGATATCGTCTCGAGGGCCATTTCCAGGGAATCGGGAGTGAAGAGGCCCTGCCATCCCATCTCGGCCAGCTCTTCGAATGTGAAGCCAGTGAGCTTGATGAGGGAGGGGCTTACAAAATCGAGATCCAGCTCGGGCGTCAAGGTGAAGATGATGTCATCAACGTTCTCAGCGAACATACGGTACCGGGCGTCGCTCTGGGCTACCGCCATCTTCGCCTCTGTACGATCGCTGATGTCTCGACTGACCCCCAAGATCCCGATGGGCCTCTCATCCAAGTCCAATAGGAGCGAAATTAACATCTCCGCGGGCATCACGGAGCCGTCCTTTCTGTACATTCCCAGATCCAATGTTACAGTGGCATGGGGATCGGCCTCCCCGGCGAGGATGGGTTGAAGGACCGATTCGACAGTTGCGAACACCTTCTCGAGGGACTCGGGGGTCATGATGTCGTGTATGCTCTGCTGCATGGCCTCCTCGACGGTGTAGCCCCGCTGATGCTCCACCGAGGCGCTGATGTAGGTGTACTTGAGGTCCAGGTCCATGGTCCAGATGACATCGTGAAGGTTCTCCGTCACCAGCCTGTACCTCTCTTCGCTCTTGCGAAGGGCTTCCTCCTGATGTTTCCGTTCGCTCACGTCACGTACTGAGGCCACTCTCGCGATCTCGCCCTTGTATGGGATCGTCTTGCCCAGCACCTCGAGTTCCAAGGAGGAACCGTCCTTGGCGATGGCCAGGATCTCGTAGGGGTTCTCGTTGTCCTCCTGGACGTGCTTTACAACGGCCTCAACGGAGTCGGGGTGGAGAAGGCTGAAGAACTTGGATCCGATGAGCTCATCTCTATCGTATCCGGAGATCTCGACCACTCTTGAGTTGGCATCAAGAATGAGTCCGTTCTGATGGATGACGATCCCCTCGAAGGAGGAATCGGCCAGCATCCGATAGCGCTCCTCGCTCTCCTTAAGCGCCGAGGTCGCCTCGCGCTCCTTTGTGATATCCATGGCGACGCTGGTGACCGCGACCACTTCGCCATCTTTGACAACAGGGCTCACAGTGGTGAGGTAGATACCCGTGTCGCCATCGAAACGAGGGCCCTTCATCTGGTATTCGGCCACCTCCCCGGTCGTGAACACATTCTCGATCGTGGTCCTGATCAGCTCTGGGTCCTCGGCCTTGACATGCTCGAAGATGGACTTGCCGACCACGTCCTCTTCCTTGTATCCAGGCATGAGCCTGTTGATGGATATGACATTGAGATCCCGATCGATGACGACGATGGGGAACGAGGCGTTCTCCATCAATGACCTGTAACGATCCTCGGTCTTCTTCAGCTCGTCCTGGGATTCGATCTGCTGCGATAGCTGGTCCTTCAGCTGCTCGATCTGCTCGAGGAGCTTTGCTTCCCTTCTTCCTTCATCATCCATGAACGCTCACACTGTGGTGGGCATGGGTCTCCGACCCGTTCGCCCCGTACAGTCAGATCAGGTCTCCCTCTCTTGGATCGATTCCCTTTGTCGTCACCAAGAGGGAGATAGTATATGTCCTGGGACCCAACGGACCAATCGAGGCTTCTTATAAAAAAGATACCGCCCTGGATACCAAATAGAAGAGCCTGATATTTTGGCCGACCTAAAGACATAATCCCCAAGTAGGCTGTGTTCCATTCTGAGCCAGTGTTATCGAAGGAACACAATGGAGAACGGATGGAGACCATCGCGAGGGCGATCTCGTTCATCTCCTCGCCATACCTGACAGCGCCGCTGTTCATCATGCTTGCGGGCTACTATTATGTCCAAGACCCCCTCGAGATCGTCCTCTACGGCTCCATCGCAGTGGGATTCACTGTCCTCATACCCCTCCTTTACACACTTCACCTTCGCCGCACCGGAAGGGTGGATTCCATTCATATCATCGACCGGCGGTCACGGTTGGGACCCCTGGCCATCACAGGGGGAAGCTCGATGTTGGGACTTGCCCTTCTTTACGCAGTGGGAGCTCCGGAGGAGATCCTTCATCTAGCGATGTTGTTGTTCCTCCTTGCGGCCACGGTCCTGGTGGCAACGTTCTTCCTGAAGGTCTCCGGTCATATGGCCGCATGGGGGGCTGGTACCACGATCGTCGTGGCCCTCTATGGGTCCTTTCTATTCCCCCTCTTCCTGTTCGCATTGCCCATCGCATGGTCTCGGTTGACCCTCGAAAAGCACACACCCTTCGAGGTCGCTGCGGGGTTCATGTATGGCATCGGTACCGCTGCAGTGATCACCTGGCTTCTGGGACTTTGGTGACGAAAATATCAAAACGATAACCCATATGCCAGGGTTTATTAACTAAATTGTAGGATATTCAGTCCAATTCAGTTCAAGGGTTTATAAATAGACAAACCGTGGATGAAATCCCGATAACCCCAGCGAGACTGGGAGTAGAAATCATGTCAGGAAAAACCGCATTCCCTGACCGTATCGACAAGGCCGGTCATGGCCGAACACTCCCAATGATAATTGTACTGCTGGTTCTGGTCTCACCAATGGCACTGGCGGCAAATGGCGGGGGTTCCCTTACTGAGACCATATCAGGTTTAGTGTACGACGAAACGGGCACGGCTGCTGAGGGCGTGCTTGTAGTCGTGGAACATACCACCACTGGCACTCCCACCAACAGCAAGGGCCACTACTTCATACGTGGAGTGGACCTGGACGGTCCGGGCGCCCTGTTGTTCACCGCCGAAGGGTACAAGCCAGTCAGGTCCGAATACGATCTTCCAGATGGCGGAAGG
>JAUVWO010000089.1 GCA_030604065.1 Methanomassiliicoccales archaeon
CCGATGAGTATGTTGGAGGCCACGGTCACCAGTTCGGAAGCTTCGGGCAGGAACACCTGGACCTGAGTGGTGAGCAGTAGTATGACCAGAAGCATGTTGAAAGCGAACGGTATCCTCAACCATCCGAACCGCTGGTTGACCAACGAGAACAGGACTATCGATGTGACCACCACCGCGGTGATCAGGTCCTCCCACCTTTGCAGCACCGCCGCTGCCACCAATACCACTACCGACAGTGCCCATAGCAGCACATAGTATGGAGTGAAAAGGGCCTCCTCGACACTACGTTCCCGGCTCAACAGCTCATGAGCCCGATCTGACCTATTTATTGGTTGCGAGGGTCAGAGGATGGAGATCATCTCGATCCCCAGATAGGTCAGGGCGAGCACGATGCATCCGGAGATGAGTACGCCTAGAGCCACGGTGGCCCAGGCTCGTTTGAAGTCCAGCTTGAAAAGCCACGCTATCAGGGTTCCGGTCCATGCCCCGGTCACCGGCAGGGGTATGGCCACGAAGAATAACAGCCCCAGGATGCCATACTTGGCGATCTTGCCATTCTCCTTGGCACCAGCACGCTCCACCAGGTTCCGAGCCCATTCGTATCGGGAGAACCAACCATAGAAGTACTCCAGCCCGTAGTAGACCGGCACGAAGGCCAGTGCATTGAAGAAGACGGCCACGACGAACACCGATAGCGGACTCAGGCCCATGGCAACTCCTGCAGGTATCGCGCCCCTGACCTCGCTGATCGGCATGAGTGCGAGGAGCACTACGGTGAACCACTGGACGACATTCTCGAACATGACCATCACTTAACAATCATTCAGCCTTTCCAGGTCAGCCTTATCATTATTAAATAGTTTGTCCAAATACCGACCGCCTCGAATGAAGTTCTACCAATACTGATGTCGAAGAACCCCCAAGACATATATGGAATAGGTAATGGAGAGAGCGTTGGAGATTAACGGACAAGATATTTGGGTGCTATCGATCGGGATCTGAGGATCCTTATGGGTACAAGACGCTTAACGGGACCACGTACGATTCGCACGTGATATTGGACGAGTTCAAATCCCTAGTGGACACGGTCAAGCACACCCATGAGAGAGGGATTATAGGAACCCGCAAGCTGGCCACCGCTCATGGCGACGTCTGAAGGGAAAGTTCCCTGACGACCTGGAGCTACGCTACCGAGGCCTGCGAGAGCTTCGGGCGGTGGGGGGTCGATGCAGCAACACTAATCCTCAGTGCGCATGACCGCCACGACCACGAGCATCATCGGTAGCAACATGATCAGCATGCCCATGTAGACCAAGTTCTGATAGACCCAGGGCTCACCCTCCCCCACATTGGTGATCGTGAGCATGCCAACCTGACCGTACTGATCCATGATCGTCGACGTGACCCACAGATCGCCATTGGTACCGAAGACCATCCCGGTGCTGCTGCCAGACAGCTGGTAAGTGAACATCCACCCACCATACCACCTGAATGAATCAATGGTGTCATCAGACAACGCATAGACACTGCCTTGGACATCGATGATAGGACCATGGAATGACTCCAACGGACCTCCAAGGGTGCGGTTCCAGCGATGGCGTCCAGCGGCAGATATGGCCCATAATGATGCGACCCCCTCGGCCTCTCTGATCGCACCCTGTTGCGTCCCCTCCACCCGGACATTCTGTGCCATAACATAGAGCCGTCCCTCAGTGTCGACCGCGGGCTCAGACAGCATGACATAGCCATCCTCGAACTCGAACTTGTACTTCAAACGGCCGCTATCATGGAAGGCCACCACAGAGGTCACATCTGGCACAAAGTCTGAGATACCATTGTAGGTGACCGTATTAGCGGTGTACAGTAGAACATAAGGCACGCCATCGCCACCGATGACCGGCGAGACGGGATAGGCGTACAATTCGTCTAGACCCTGTCGGAACCGCAGCTCACCGTTGGATCGGAAGATGTAGTATATCGAATTGTCCTCCACCGGAGGCAGTTCATATGGCCAAGCCATCGAATTCGAGCACAGATAGATGTTGCCGCCCGCATCGATGGCCGGCGGTCCAGAGACCAGGTATCCAGGATCCAGGTCCCTGACCCAGGCCACGGTCCCATCCCGAGAAACGGACCACAGCCTGTTGCCGCCCTCCAGAGAGCCCATGGTCACCATGACGTAACTGGTACCAGTGGCCAGGACATCACCGATCAGTGTCTCATCGAGTTGCAGGGCGAGTGCGGGGTCCCCCTCGGCCCTCAACACCGGATCACCATCGGACATGTCGACATATATTATTGAGCCGTCCAGGTCCAGACCTACTGCCATGGCATCGTCGATGAGGGTGCTCGCATTGCTTCCCTTGAAGCCTAAGACCCTCCACTCGCCCTCGAAGGATATGGAGGTCACCACCTGTCCGTCAGGCTGTACCAATAGCATTGTCGACATTAGACTGGTCATCCTATTGGGCAAGGCATTGGTAATGACGAATTCGGCCTTGGCCTCAGGATCCCTTTCTAAACCGTCAACGGCCAGATATGCTGTGCGACCATCATCACCCCTGGCATTGCCCCACATGATGCCCGCGGAATCCTGTCCCGATGTCTGCCCCACAAGCGCCATGGCCCCACCCGAAAGCATCAGGATGGCCACAAGAATGGATATGCATGCTTTGGACCTCAAACCATACCCCCTATATCCATTGGCCGGGTTCAGTTATAACCCTTTTCACCAGAATATGGCCACTTCCAAACGATGTTGCCTGGGCCGAATGATATTTATCCTTGTAGTTTTGTTCGGTAGCGATGAGGGGGATTGCAGATGTGCACCTCCACACCAGATACTCCGGTGTGGGCAAACTAGGCCCGATACGATTCCCGGAGTCGATAGTCAAGCCCGAGGACGTGGTCAACCACGCTAGGGGCCTGGGCTTCGATGTGGTGTGCATAACGGACCATGACTCCATCCAGGGAGCGATGTTGGCCAGCGATTACGTCCGCGATCTGGACGGTATCGAGGTCATCGTAGGCGAGGAGGTGACCACCAGCGAGGGCGAGGTCATCGGATTGTTCCTCAACGAGAGAGTGCCTCCTGGGCTTACCGCGGCCGAGACCATCGACCTTATCCGAGAGCAGGATGGCCTGGTGCTTGCGCCTCATCCATTCAGCCTTCATGTGCCGGCGCTGGGCAACAGACTTTTCGAACTCGACGTTGACGCCATCGAGACCGTGAACGCCGGACACTTGGACAACTACGCCAACCGCAAGGCAAAAGACGTCGCTAGATCCGGGCGCTGGGCCTCGGTGGCAGGAAGCGATGCCCACTCGCTGCCCATGATGGGTTATGCCCATACAACCTTCGATGGCAACACCGCCGACGACCTGCGCCGATCCATACTGGCCCGGACCACAGGATCTGTGGGCGATCACTTTCCCCTGGAGAAGGCCATCCACTGGTCGGTGGCGGTGGCGCTGCAATCAGATATACTGATACTCCGATCGATCCTAGGCATGATACGGGAGGCCGACATCCGGGATCCCATCGTGCACCGCATCGACCTCATGGACTCGGGGCAGAAGTTTCTAGCGCTCCTGGGTTCGAGCATCTACTTCATCCCGCCTGTACCGTACATATGCGGCATCATCAGCCAGAAAGTACTTCGGAAACTTGAGAAGCAGGAGACACTGGGCGTAGCCGGTTCCAAGGATAGCTTCAAGTATCTGTGAATCCGCTTTGTACATGGGAGAGATACAATGCCATTCTGCAATAATTGCGGCACCGAGGTGCATGAGGGTTCGACATACTGCTCAAGATGCGGTGCGTATCTCGGGACGCCCATGGGGTTTGCAGGTTACGGGAATCCCCTGACCAAGGACGAGGGGCTTGTGCTCATATTATCGCTGGTGCCAGCGTTATTCGGGATAATGGGCATCGGCCAGATCTACATGGGGCGCCTTCTCAGGGGGATCATGTTCATGATCGTTGGGTTCCTCCCATTCATCCTGATGATCCTGTTGATGTTCGGACTGTCGCTGATGAGCAGGGGCGATCCTGGACCGCTTATCCTACTGATCATCATCGGCCCCCTGATCTATCTGGTGGTCCTGGCCATCCAGACCTGGGATGCATGGGAATTGGTAAAAGAGTGGAACCGTGCGGTCGCCCGCACGAGCCAAGAACCCTGGTGATCGCCACCCACCAGGTGCCTATTGGCTTATTTCTTGCCGTTGATCTTGATCAGGTGCCATCCGAACTGAGTGTGGATCGGTCCTATGACCGTGCCCTCTTGACCGCCGAAGGCAGCCTTATCGAACTCCTTGACCATAGCCCCCTCCTTGAACCATCCCAGCGAGCCGCCCTTCTTTCCCGAGGGGCAATTGGAGTACTTCTTGGCCATGTCCTCGAAGATCTCGCCACCGTTGATCCTCTCATGGATCTCCTTCGCTTTCTTCTCCTTGTCCACTAGAATATGGGAAGCGTTAACCTGCTTGACCATGAATATTCCTGAGCGTTTGTTCGATATATAGTTGATGGCCGGCTACGCGCAAAGGATATATGGGTCCAGAATGAATGAGGGTATCATGGACTCGACGGTGCTGGTGGCCTTCTTCATCGAGGCAATCATATCCATCGTGGTCATATCCAACCCGCTGTCAACATCGGCGATACTGCTGACCCTGACCAAAGACCTGTCCGATGCGGAGCGCAACGCCGTCGTGTGGCGGTCCATACGATACTCGGTGCTCATACTGCTGGTGTTCGCGTTGTCGGGCTTTCTCATCTTCCAGATATTCGGCTTCTCGATCGGAGCGCTGAGAATAGCTGGCGGGGTGTTGTTGCTGATCACGGCCATGGGTATGCTGAGCCCACAACCCTCCGCCACCGACGCTGAGATGGCTGCCAGTAACATATCCCTGATGCCACTATCGATCCCGTTCACCGCAGGACCAGGGACTATAGTGACCGTCATCCTGTTGATGACCGGGGCCCAGGATGTATGGGATACGGACATGGGCCAATCGCTGGCAGAGATGGCCATCGTCGTGGTGGCGATCGTTATCGCAATGGGCATCAGCCTCTATGTGATGCTACAATCCCCGCGGGTATACGGGTTCCTAGGCGAAGGAGGGCGGCAGGTGGTCACCAGGGTCATGGGCCTCATCGTCATGGCCATCGCCATCCAGTTCATAATCAACGGCGCCCTGGATATCGTACCAGACTTCGTCAACGCGGTGCATGATACTCTGGGCTAGGCGGCGTGGGGTCACGGTTTATATACATCCTCCTTGATTTATGAAACGATGGCTAAGACCCCCCAGAAGGAGAGCATCGCCGACAGGACCCGCTCCTACATCGATGCCCATCCATCTATCAAGGACTGCATCTCCAAGGACCTGATCAACTACTCCTCGTTGGCCCGGCAGATCATGCGGGACATGGACATCAAGAACGAGGAAGCGGTCACCGTGGCCTGCCGCCGATATGCGGGCAAGCTCAAAGGGTTCGATCACGAACGGGAGATCATGACCATTCTGGGGCGTAGTCGACTGGAGATGAAGACCAAGATCTGCGCTGTCACGGCCAAGAACGACTGGATGGTCCTGCACATGCTGGACGCGGTGTTCATGAAGCATCTCAACGACAAGAGCATCATGCAGGTCATCCAGAGCGGGAACGCCATAACGATCATCATGGACGAGAAACTCAAGAAGGCGGTCATCGAGAACATAGGTCAGGGGAACATCATCAAGGTGCG
>JAUVWO010000049.1 GCA_030604065.1 Methanomassiliicoccales archaeon
AACACTTACAAACAAAAGTTACTCACTGAAATAACCATTCACAACATCTAATAATTGAGAAAACGTTTGATTCCAACGGTGAATTTACATGCTTGAAAGTCGGTGTGTGGAAAGCGCATCGATGATGCAGTGAACGTAGCCGTTGCCTTTGAGCTCATCCATTCGGCCACACTCATACATGATGACATCAATGACGGCGGCGAGAAACGACGCGGCCGTGACGCTGCCCATAGAGTATTCGGCATGCAGGAGGCGCTGGTCACCGGGGATTTCCTGTTCGTCCAAGGATTCAGACTCGGGGGGTTCTTGGAGGGTGAGGTGGTTGATTGCATCGCCGACGCCTGCACATCGATGGCGGAGAGTGAGATACTCCAGGCCCAATATGTGCATTTGCCCAACACCCCTATAGAGATCTATCGGGAGATAATTGAGGGTAAGACTGCTCGGGCCATCGAGGCCGGGGCCAAGGTTGGCGCATACCTTGGCGGGGGAGATGTGCAAGCCATTCAAGCGTTGGGTCAGTACGGACTCGACCTGGGACTGGCTTTCCAGATAATCGATGATATCCTGGACATCGTGGGGGATGAGAACAAGTTGGGCAAGAAACCAGGTCTCGATCTCCTAGAAGGGAAACCGACCCTGCCGTTGCTGCTGGCCATGGACGATCCAGAGATAGGTACCAGGCTTAGGGAGCTGTTCATCCAGGAGGGCTCAGATCATGGTGACGTCATCGAGGCCTTGAAGCTGATCAGGGGCACAGACGCGTTGTCCCGTTCCAGGCAGGAGGCGGTTACAATGATCGCCGAGGCCAAGACCTATTTGGACATACTGCCCGACTCGGATCATAAGCAGGCGTTGATGGATATAGGTGACTTCGTAGTGAATCGCAACGTCTGAGGTCCTCTCATGGTTTTCATGGACGAAGCGGACATCGTGGTGGTCGGCGCTGGACCCGCTGGTTCGACCGCCGCTGAGCATGCGGCGCGACATGGGGCGAACGTCATTCTGATAGAACGTAGGAAGATCGTAGGCCATCCGGTTCGCTGTGGTGAGCTTGTCCCGTCCAAGGAGGAGATCGGACTGATATTCCCTGGCGTGGAGGACCTGGAGGGTTTGTTCGACATGCCCTCGTCATTGCGCAAGGGGGATATCGAGGCCATCCGAACCCAAAGTCCAATGGGAACGAGCTTCCTATTGCCGTTCAAGGGATACACTACCGATCGGACCGAGTTCGATCAGCACCTTGCCTCCAAGGCTCAGGCGGCAGGTGCCAGGCTCATGATCGATACCCAATTCCGGGGATTCGAGCAGGGGACGGTACGCACCGATATCGGTGATATCAAGGCAGACATGGTCATCGGTGCAGATGGTCCTGGATCCAGAGTGGCCAGATCACTTGGGTTGGATCGGGTCAAGGTCTTGTATCCGGCAGTGACCGCTCAGGCCAAGGGCGATTTCGAACCGGTGTGCGACATGTTCTTCGGCTCGGTGGCTCCAGGAGCCTACGGTTGGATAATTCCCAAGTACGATGGTGCCAACATAGGCGTTGGGTGCTCGCCCAAGTTCGCCAGGGGTCGCCTTATGGAATATTTCTGGAAGTACGTTGAGGATCATGGTTTTGAGCTCTCCAGTGATGGCGTGACCGGGGGCAAGTACGTGCCGTCATCGGGGCCATCGCAGCGAACGGTGTGCGAGCACGGCATGATCGTAGGTGACGCCGCTGGGCATGTCATGGCGGTCAATGGCGGTGGGATCCCTATCGCCATGATCTGCGGGCGGATCGCTGGACGGGTGGCAGGCATGCATGTATCCGACGGCACTCCTCTTATTCGCTATCAGGAAGAGTGGAGGTCCCACTGTTGGAAGCCGTTGCGAACCGCTGTGCATACCAAGTGGATGGCGGACCTGATGTTCGGATCCAACCGTCGATTGGAATTCTCGATGAAGATCCTGGGCCCCCGCAGGATGGGCAAGATCATCCGGTGCAAGCCACCGTTTCCCTAGCGCCTGCGTCTGGTCGTCAGTGGCGATCCGCATACTGGACACTCGGTCACCTTCTCTTTGACCTCCCGGCCACAACCGGTGCACCTCAACTTCCACTGGTAAACTTTCTTTATGCCTCTTGTGCCCACTGTCCGGAAGCGTACTCCCATCACCTTGGCCACGTTCTGGATGGAATAGTCATCGGTCAGCAGCTCGGCATCGAGGTCGATGGCCAGGGCCAGGACCTCTTGATCAACCGGCGACAGGCGATCAATATCCCCTGTGCCTGCTGCTGCCTTTCTTACCTTTTCCAAGGACTCCTTTGACGGCTCGCTGATCACAACCAGCGAGCCCCACAGGTGATGACGGCTGTCGTTGTATCGTTCCAGCTCCTTCAGCACTCCAAGGGTTACGTGCGATTCGCCATCGGGAGGCCGATCCATGGAGAATAACGCCGAGGTGTCCAGGACATATCTCACATTGAGTAGAACACTTCATGGCAGTTATGAGTTACTGTTAAATATGCTCAAGGTTTCAAGCCTGTTATGGTCAGGATATCCGTGGACCAGGATGTCATAGACTTCATCAATGAACAGGAGCAAGACTTCCGCGTGTCCACCTCTTGCTACGGGCCGATCATCATGCCCGTGGAGATGAAGCCCCCTAAGGCGAACGACCTGCGAATCACCATAGGCGAACACACGCTGTACGTATCCCGTGTGCAGGCGATGTACGTCAACCGGATAACCATGTCAATGGTGTTCGAGAGGCACGATCTGGACGCCTGCCCGGCTATCCGCGGACTTTAACAGTACCCAGGACCGCGTCCTGCACTAGGGATTCCAGGTCCACACGCCCTTCCTCCCGTTCCATCGCCGCTGGCCTGGCCATGGTTATGGGCTTGGATGGCAGTGCTGTGCAGCCCCCGTCCTTCCTGATCGATATCTCATAGGTGCCTATGTCCTTGGCCATCTGCTCGATCTCAAGCTTGTCCACGCCAATGAGCGGTCTAAGCACAGGGATCCGGAGGCCGCGTTGCTCGCATAGGATGTTCTGCAATGTCTGCGAGGCCACCTGTCCCAGTGAGTCACCCACGACGATGGCGTCCGCATCAAGCTCTCGGGCCAGCTCCTCACTGGTCCTTAGCATGAGGCGTTTGCACAAAACACACTGATATCCGTCCTGCCCCCGTCGACGCACTGTCTCCTGATTCTTTCCATGGGGGACAAGGTACAGAGGTATCGTTTTGCCTAGAACTTCCGAGAGACGGTCTCCAAGGGTCTCCACCTTCTGTAAACTTCGGTCGTCGGTGAATGGACGGTTATCCATGTGTACCAGTACCAGATCGGCCTTGCGACCCATTAGATATGCGGCGACTGGAGAGTCGATCCCGCTGGATAGGAGGCAGAGTAGCCTCATAGAAACACGCTCAGGTATTGAACCGGGGGACATCACTCTGGATGAGCTCCCCAATTCCTAGGAACGGGTCCTCTGCATCTTCGGCCTCGTACTCGACGACCATGTTGAAAAGCATGTTGACTATTTCCCTCATCTGGGATATCTCGTTCCTAAGATTCCTGATATCCTTTGACAGTTCCTCATTGGTCTTGGTCATAGTCTACTCCTCTGACTAAACCCGCTTTGGTTATAATTGTTTGCCTGTGGGATTGAGGCGGATCGTATGGGCCCGTCTCAGAACTCCACGCTGCCGTAATCGTCGGCTACCTTTCGGTTCACGGTGCACTCACAGATCTCGCAGTACAGCCCCTTCTCTTTTTTGACTAGAGGAGTGCGGCATCGGCGGCACAGGGCCTTTACCACTCCAAGGTGGGGATCGACCGTGGTCAGCTGCAAAGAGGGCTTGGGTTGGGTGACCTTGGCCCTGACGATATCCGACGGCCGCAGCTCCCGGCCCATGTCCTGAGCATAGTACGGGGAGACCTTGGATATGTGTATTGTTCCGTAGGTGTCCCCGGTGATGCCGCGGCTCTGTCCTTCGATCGCGATCACATTGCACACCGCCATGCTGCTTCGAACGGTATCGATATGGCAGAATACGATCACTCCCTCGTTCAGCTCAGCCATGGGATTGGTGGACGCGACCCGGGCGGTCATGTCCTCATTGGAAAGGTTCAGCTCCCCAAGGGTGGCGGCATAGATGACACCTTCTTCGTTATAGGTCCCCTCGCCAGCTAGGAACTCTTCTTCAACGGCCACTTCATCTCCGGGCAGCACTGTCTTGTTCTTCATGATGTTCACTCCGATGATATTAAAAGCAAGGATACGTCAAACTCCTTCCTTCTCTCTCTATGAAACTCGAACATATTCGGGATCTCGAATTTATAGGTTTTCTCTCCAAACACAGAGTAACCCCTCTCGGTCGTGTATCTGTCAATGAAGTCCGTGGTTCCTGACATGTGGAATGAGTATATCCTTGTTGACATTTCCATGGCCTTATCCAGGAAGGCCCGGTCGGCCCGACGTCCCTGACATCCGAACGGGGGATTCATTACCACTGTATCCACTTTTCCTGTTACGGAGCCCACTTCGCTCAGCTCCACATCGATGGTCACGCCTGCCTCCGCAGCGTTCCTCCTCGTCTGGAGAATACATTCCTCAGATACGTCCGCGGCCCTTACCTTGGCTCCCAGGAGGGCGGCGCCTATGCCTAGGACCCCGCTGCCACAGCCCAGGTCCATGACCGAACGATCCATGATGTCCCCACGGGCCAGGGCCAGGAACAGGGCGTCCGCCGCCAAGGTCGCCGGGGTGGAGTACTGCTCCAGCTCCGCTTTTGGAGACTCGATGGGGCGTATCTGCTGCAGCCTCATCTCCAGTTCTCTCTTTCGCATCCGCCTGACAATCCAGGTCGACGCCTTATAAACCTTCCTCCGCCACTAATGAAGGTCGAGGTTCAGGAAGTCGGCTGAGGTCAGGATGCCCACGATATCACCTCGACGTGAAACCAGTACAGCCTCATCCTGCATCAGGTGCATGGATGCCAGCTCGATGGACGTGTCCTCCCTAAGAATAGGGAATGGATCACCCATAATCTCCCGTACCGGGGTGACCATGACCTCGTCGTAGGGGCGCCTCTGGTTGCGGGTCTCCTCTACGGTGTATTCACGGATCAGATCGTCGGTGATGCTGCCCACGACCCGACCGGCATCTATCACAGGGAGCTGGGTGAACTTGCCACGCACCATAAGTTCGATGCCCCGCTCCAGGGTGGATTCAGCCTCGATGTGTATGAGCCTCTCTGTGAACAGGTCCTTGATGATCAGGTTGGCGTATCCTCCTTTTCCGGATACTCTACGGGCGACCTCTTGCTCAAAAGATTCGAATATGCGCCTCACACCACCGTATGAGGGATCCACACCGCTGCCCTCGATCTTGGCTATCAGGGACTGCGACACGCCCGCTCTGGCGGCTAGATCCCTTTGAGACAATCCCATGGTGGTGCGCAGCTCGCGAATCAGAGAGAGATCCGGGAGCTGTGGTATGACCCTTGCTTGACCCTTGACCCCGTCCATGTCACTATCCTCTATGATTCCAATTCGATTCAGGATGGATATAATCGAACAATGTGCATCTATATGTAAGATTTCCCGTAATTCATTCAAGGAGGGTGGCTGCTATTGGGTGAACACTGCCATTTTATCCGAATCGAGCTACGATTTTTGTATACTATCTTTGAATCACGTTTCGATTTCCTTGGTCCGAACCACGTACTTCCGATTTATCGGGAACATAATTTTTATATATGGTCTACAAAGTGAATGTAAATTGACCAACATGCAATGGACCCGATCAATGGGGGTATGCATGAGGGTGACGGCACCGTGCCGGGATGACAGGAGGTTGACTTTTGGACCATAGGGGCAGGTATGATAGGGTGGATGACATGGGTATCAGGAGTCACATGGCGTTCGATGAGCGCAGGTACGTGGTGGAGATCCCCCACTCTATGAAGTATCAGATGGGGAGTTGCGGCATAGCGGGTGCCATCAATGTGAACGGAGAAAAGATCCCCGGCTCCATGATAGAGACGATGATCACCACCATGGCTGAGAGGGAGAATGGACTGGGTGCGGGATTCGTCTGCTATGGGCTGTTCCCCGATCACACAGATGAGTACTGCCTCCAATTCCTTTTCGATGACGATGACGCCCGCCGGGAGGTGGAGGAGTTCATGAAGGACTGGGTCGAGGTGGAGTGGGATGAGAAGGTATATACCAGCACCAATTTCATTCGGATCGCTCCTCCGTTCCCTCTGGTCCGTCGCTACTTTGCCCTGCCTAAGCGCAAGTCGGTCCAATTCTGGATGCAAGGCCTGGACGATGATGACTACATCGTGCGCATGGTCATGCTCATCAACGCCAAGATCAAGGGCGCCTTCTGTGTATCAAGCGGTAAGAACATGGCCGTGTTCAAAGGTAGCGGATACGCCAGGGACATAGCCAAGTTCTACGACATTTTCCGCTACAGCGGGGAAATGTGGCTATCCCACTCGCGGTTCCCGACAAACTCTCCAGGTTGGTGGGCGGGAGCCCATCCGATCAGCATCCTCGATTGGTCGGTATGCCATAACGGTGAGATCACCTCATACGGAGTCAACAAGAAGTATGTGGAGATGTTCGGGTACAATTGCGCCCTGCTCACCGACTCAGAGACCATAACCTATCTGTGGGACCTGCTGGTCCGGCGACATGGTCTCCCGGTAGAGGCGGCCGCTTTCTCAATGGCTCCGCAGTACTACTCCGAGATCGAGCGCATGGGATCACAAGAGAGGGAACTAGCCACTCGATTGAGGATGACCTACAAGGAGGCGTTCCTCAACGGTCCCTTCAGCATACTGGTCGGTCGTGGCGATCCGATCACCATGATAGCTCTGGCCGATCGTAAGAAGTTAAGGCCTATGGTGGTTGGTAGGGCGGACGACGATTCTGAGTTCTACGTTGCTAGTGAGGAATGCGCCATCAAGGCCGTCAACAAGGACACCTCTACATGGACCCCTAAAGCAGGCAACCCGGTGGTGATCAAGGCTGGTGAGGGCCTGGTCCGCACCGGTCTCGAGCCTCCGTTCCAAGGGGTGGTCTGATGGATGTCAACCTGCCTGAGAAGTACCGTCCGATAATCGACGCAGAGCGCTGCATCAAGTGCCGCAAGTGCATACGCGAGTGTAGCTTCGGCGCCTTGCGATTCGAGGACGATCGGGTGAAGTACAATGGGGGCTGCGTCTCTTGCCTGCGGTGTGTGACCATCTGCCCCACCCAGGCCATAGCGGTGCGCGAGGTCGACCCCCAGTTCACTCCTCATCCGGTGTTCGATGAGAAGGTCCGGCGCTCCATCATAGCCCAGGCCAACTCCGGTGGGGTGTTGCTGACCTCTTGTGGCACTGACAAGGAGTATATGGACATATTCTCCCACTTGCTGCTGGATGCGGCACAGGTGACCAACCCGTCCATCGACCCGCTGAGAGAGCCGGTGGAGACCCGTACCTACCTGGGCCGACGCACTGGTCGGTTGCCTATGCGGGACGGCAAGATAGACATAGAGGCCGACATGCCGCCCATAATATCCATGGACATGCCGCTGATGATCGGCCACATATCCCTTGGTTCCGTGTCATATAACACCCAGAAGGCGCTGTTCAGTGCCGCCAAGGATCTGAATATCATAGCTGGCTCGGGGGAGGGCGGCCTGCACAAGGATTTCTATGGCTTTTCAGACTGGGTGTGCTCCGAGGTTGCCAGCGGCAGGTTCGGTGTCACCGCGGACTACCTTAAGCGGGTGTCATCGGTGGAGATCAAGATCGGTCAGGGTGCAAAACCAGGACATGGTGGTCACCTGCCAGGTGAGAAGGTCTCAGAATTGATATCCGAGGCCAGGATGATCCCCAAGGGCACCGATGCCCTGTCACCGTACCCGCATCATGATATATACTCAATAGAGGACCTTCAGCAGCTCATATCGGTGCTGAAGGAGTCCACCGAGTACAAGGTGCCCGTGGGTGTGAAGATCGCTGCCGTGCATAATGTGGGCGCCATAGCCTCCGGCGTGGTCAGGGCGGGGGCGGACTTCATCACCGTCGATGGCCTCCGCGGCGGCACGGGTTCGGCGCCGCGCATCATACGCGATCACGCGGGCATGCCCATCGAGATCGCCATCGCCACAGTGGACCAGCGTCTTCAAGAGGAGGGGCTACGCAACAAGGTCACCCTGTGCGCCGGAGGCGGTATACGCTCGTCGGCGGACATGATCAAGGCCATCGCCCTGGGAGCTGATGTGGTCATGGTGTACACCGCCGCATTGGTGGCCATGGGTTGCAAGGTGTGTCAGCAGTGCCATCAGGGCATATGCGCATGGGGCATCGCCACTCAGAGGGACGAGCTCACCAAACGCTTGGATCCTGATATTGCTACTCAGCGGGTGACCAACCTGTTCAGGGCCTGGAACGAGGAGCTTCGAGAGGTCATAGGTGCAATGGGCATCGACTCGGTGGAGAGCCTGGTCGGCAACCGTGATCGGCTTCGCTACATCGGCCCCAATCACAGGATCGCGGAGATCATAGGGGTCAAGCACTCCGGGGAGGGGTGGGGATGAGCGAGGATGAGCTGATGGATCAGTGCGTGGTGATCGATGCCGATCGCAGGGACGAGCTAGGGCACCCAATGGGCTATCGCGAGCTGAACGAGCGCATCCGTGAGGCAGTATCCAAAGGTTGCAAGAATGTGGTGTTGAACAACGTATTGGGGCAGCGCTACATCGGATCCACGATCGGTGTTGCTCGGATAGAGATACACGGGACTCCGGGTAACGACCTGGGGGCGTTCCTCAATGGGGCGACCATAGAGGTCTTCGGTAACGCCCAGGACGTCACTGGCAACACCATGAATGCTGGAAGGATCATTGTCCATGGCAACGCCTGGGACATTACTGGGCTAGCTGCCAGGGGTGGAACTATCCTCATCAGGGACGATGCAGGGTATCGGGTAGGCATCAACATGAAGGAGTATGAGGACACCAAGCCTAGCCTCATCATCGGCGGCTCGGTGCGTGACTACCTGGGAGAGTACATGGCTGGCGGCAGCATATTGGTGCTGGGCACCGGTGTGACCGAAGGTCAATCGCCAATAGGCCTGTACATCGGCGCCGGCATCCACGGGGGCCGTCTGTTCATAAGAGGTAAGGTGGAGTCTTATCAACTCGGGGCAGGAGCTACCATCACGGATATCGCTGAGGATGACATAGAAGAGCTCGAATCAATGATCTCCGAGTACGAGTTGGCCTTCGGCAAGAAGATCGAGCGGGACTGGTCGAAGTTCGTGAAGATAGCTCCACAGGACAGCCGCCCGTTCAAGGGGTACTACGACAAGACGCTGATATGAGGCGCCAAGTCCGTTCGGGGATTCTCGCCCACAATTTTTTTATCCTATAACAATGAGAATTGTTCGTATTTCGTAGTTGTTTGATGGGACATCGTAATCATCACTCGATATTTGTCTATGAGAAACACATTTTTTATATCAAACCGCGCATGGGGGTCGGAGGATACCACTCATGTACAGCATAGAAAATTCCAGATCCACCACTGGGACGAAGAGTCGTGTTACGGATGTAAGCCCATTAAACGGAATGTGCCCTATTTGCATCGAGGACTGCAACACCCTCTGCGAGGTGGGCAAGTCCGCGTTCCGCGGCAGGGAGGTGCTTTATCCTACTCCCGAGTACTTCGGCAAGTGCACCGCAGCAGCTAACAAGAACTTCCATATAGACTGGTCACACCTTCAGATAATGTCCGAGCTTGAGCATGCCTGGGGCATCGAGGAGGACTCGGACAGCGCTTTCTTCGAGAACGCTGATATTGGGACGGTCATCGGTTCCCGTTCCAAGAGACCAATCAAGATGAAGATGCCCGTCCACATCGCAGGCCTGGGTTCGACAGCGGTCGCCAAGAACAACTGGGAGGCCATGGCCAAGGGTTGTGCCATCACTGGTGTATGTCAGATCATAGGTGAGAACGTATGCGGCATGGACCATGACGCGGTGTACTCGGGGGGCAAGGTACAGTCCTCTCCTGACATGGAGTTCAGGGTGAATTCGTTCAGGGAGTTTTGGGACGGTGAGTACGGTGACATCGTGTTGCAGACCAACGTCGAGGACTTCCGCGGTGGCGTTGATGATTACGTCATGTCAAAGCTTGAGGTCGATGTGATCGAAAGGAAGTGGGGCCAGGGCGCCAAGGCCATCGGCGGCGAGGTTCGTCTGAACTCGTTGGAGAGGGCCCTAGAGCTCAAGAAGCGTGGTTATTTGGTCGTGCCCGATCCGGAGGATCCCGTGGTCCAGGAGGCGTACAGGAATGGCTCGTTCAAGTCCTTCGAGCGGCACAGTCGCGTCGGCTTCCCTCGTCATCGGGAATTCTTAGAGGACATCGATCAGCTTCGGGACAAGGGGGCCAAGAACGTGTTCCTGAAGACCGGTGCCTACAAGCCCGAGGCAGTGGCTTTCACCATGAAGTGCGCATCCGATGCCAAGCTCGACCTGCTGACCTTCGATGGAGCTGGCGGCGGCACCGGCATGAGTCCGGTGCCTATGATGAACGAGATGAGCACCCCGACCATCCATCTGATGGCCGAGGTCATCAAGTGTGCCGAGATCCTGCGAAAGAAAGGTAAGTACGTCCCTGATCTTTCCTTTGCTGGAGGGTTCGTCAACGAGACCCAGATATATAAGGCGTTAGCCATGTCCGATCTCGGTGATGGCTTAGGCCCGATCGTCAAGAGCATTGCGATGGCTCGCCCCCCGTTGACCGCGGTGATGAAATGC
Source organism: Methanomassiliicoccales archaeon (assembly GCA_030604065.1). Taxonomy (GTDB): domain Archaea; phylum Thermoplasmatota; class Thermoplasmata; order Methanomassiliicoccales; family JAUVWO01; genus JAUVWO01. The sequence goes on from JAUVWO010000049.1 coordinate 10,813, forward strand.
AAGCACTTCATTGAGTTGGCCCATAAGGGGAAGCTGCCCAAGGCCTTTGCCGAGAACTATGGATCTTCTCCTAACCAGTTCTTCATCGCTACCGAGAGCTTGAAGGCCAAGTACCCTGACGTTGAGATAGGCAAGGATATCCCATGGGGCGCCGTGGGCCTGTACACTTACTGGAACGACAGAGTGGCCGAGGGTCTCAAGCAGCTGATGGCCGGCACTCGCAAGTTCAAGTTGGAGTGCATTCGTCGTGAAGACATAAACGCCCTGACCGACTTCGCCGCCCAGATAACTGGATTGGAGACAATCAACGGCCGCGCTAGCAGGGTGATGGAAGCGCTCCTCGATTGAGCCAAACCCCTTCCTTCCTTTTTTCATATCTATCCTGACCTCGACAGTTAGGGGATAAAGAACACGTACTGGACATCAACCGATCAGATGCCGTATAGGAATATAGAAAAGTGTCCTGAGCATTGTTTGAATCTGTGACAAAACAAAGCAAACTCAGGACGTATCGAATAGAGACGAACGACAATAAATCGATTCCTATCGGAACCATCTCTGCAGTCCGTCATTTCATGGAAAGGCTGGAGCTCGATGAGCTCCTGC